>JBILUV010000331.1:0-3665 GCA_044370825.1 Burkholderiales bacterium
GCACAGCTTACGCCCCCCCCGCCTCCCGCTGAACAACCTCCGGCGGCCGAGCCAGAGCCCCCTCCCCCACCCGAGGTCGACAACGCCCCGGTACCCGGCCGTCCGCCCGCTGAACAGACGCAGCCCGACCCTGAGGCTGCCCCCTCCGGCGCGGAGGGCACCGGCGTTGGCCGACCACGGATGACAGCCGGCACTCCGCTCGCCGCCGGCAGGCCGGCAACACCGCCCTCCCCGACCATGCCGCGGGACACCCGCACCACCGTGGCCCCTGCGGAGGAACGCTGGGCTCCGGCCGCACAGAGCGCTACAACAGCCATCCCGCCCTCGGCCTACGTCGTGCAGGTCGGCGTGTTCGCCTCCCCCGCCAACGCCGAGGCCTTGCGCGATCGCCTGCGCAAGGGCGGCATTGACGCCCAAACCGAAACGCGGGTACGTGTCGGCCCCTTCGCAACGGCGGCGGAGGCCCAGGCGGTATCGGCAAGGCTGCGCGCCCTCGGCCTGGAACCCGTGACGCTGCCCCAGCGCTGAGGCATTCTTGCATTCCTGTGGCCGATCCCGGCCGCTCGCCCCCCGACCACGGAGAACCTGATGCTTCGCCTGCTGCTCGTGCTATTGCTCGCCCTTGGAACGATTGCGACGGACGTCCGGGCCGACACACCGCCCCCGAAAACCCCGCGCTTCTATGCCGTGGTATTCGGGGTCGTGTTCGCGCCCACGGGAGATATCGGCCAGTTGAGGCTGCTCAAGGTGGTCGACCCGCGCAAAGGCAACGCCGATGCTCCGGACGTGGCCATTCCGGAACAGTACGTGGAAGCCGTGCGCCGGATGCTGAGTTCGCCACGCTACCGGCCGGCGGCCGACGCGGTGCCGAAAGACGAGGTGTACATGTACTTCTTCCACGACCCGGCACGGCCCGACCGGGCCGACCTGGACCCCCGACCCAAACCGCGTTGAGGACGACGCCCCGGCTCAGGTCGTGGCGAGCCTGCGACTCAGGGGCGCCTCGCGGATCGGCAGGTTCACGACGGCGGCGGCCAGGGCCAGCACGATGTCCGCGATCCACATCCACTGGTAGTTGCCGGTCCCTGCCACGGCGAGGCCACCCAGCCAGGCCCCGAAGAAGCCGCCCACCTGGTGGGAGAACAGGGTCAGGCCAAACAGGGTCGCGAGATAACGCGTGCCGAACAGCTTGCCCACCAGCCCTGCCGTTGAGGGGACGGTGGACAGCCAGGTGAAGCCCAAGACCGCCGCAAAGACGTAGAAGGTCGCCGCGGTCTTGGGTGCAGCCAGATAGACGAGGATGGCCACTGCGCGCGCCGCGTAGGTCCAGAACAGCAGATACTTCATGCGGTAGGCTGAGCCCAGCGCCCCCGCCGACAGGCTGCCGGCGATGTTGGCCGCGCCGATGATCGCGATGGAAGTGGCCGCCACCCCGGCTGGCAGACCGCACAACTGGACCTCGCCCGGGAGATGGGTGATCAGGAAGGCGACGTGGAAGCCGCAGGTGAAGAAGCCGGCATGCAGGCACCAGTAGCTCGGCTCGCGCATCGCCATGCGCAGTTGCATCCCCAGAGCGCCGGAAGTCTCCGGCTCCGCTCCTGGGGTCGCGGGGTGGGGGGTATGGCCGATGAGACGGGCCAGAGGCAATGTCGCCAGGGCCGAGACGGCGAGCGCCAGCATCGCCGCGACCCAGCCGAAGGCACCGATCAGGGCCTGACTCAGGGGAGCGAACACGAACTGTCCCATGCTGCCGCCGGCGTTGATGAACCCGGCAGCGAAGGAGCGCCGTTCGGGCGGAAGACGCCGCGCCGTGGCGCCGATGAGTATCGAGAAGCTCCCCGCCCCGGCGCCCGCGGCCGCGAGAAAGCCCAGGCTCGCCATCAGGCCCCACTCGCTGCCAACGAAAGGGGTCAGCGCCAGGCCGACCGCGAGCAGGATGCCGCCACCCACCACCACGCGGCCTGAGCCGTGCCGGTCGGCCAGGATACCGAACACCGGCTGCGACGCCCCCCAGACGAACTGCCCCACGGCCATGGCGAAACTGATGCTCACCACGCCAAGGCCGGTGGCGGTATTCAGGGGCGACATAAACAGGCCGAGCGACTGCCGCGTACCCATGGTCAGCATCAGGATCGCGGCAGCCGCGAGCAGCAGCGGCCAGTGGGAAGCGGCGCGCCCGGGACCGGGTGCGGACGTCGGTTCATTCATGAGATTCACCTCTTGTGCGGCGCTCCGCGCTGAAACGCCTCCCCCTGACCCACTTCGCAGATCGGCGGGAACTGCGGCCCCCCGAAGCCACCGATCATCGCAGACCGCCCCCTTCGAGTACCACGCCCATGGATGTGCCGGCCATCGAACGCCGGTAGGCGGCGGAACTCTGGACAGCACGCACGAAGGCGTCGAGCCCGGGCCACTGCCCCGAGTCGGTGGAAAAGCTCCCGAGGTCGGCGAAGCGCGCGGGGTCATGCAGGATGGTGATGCCGGCAAGCCAGTCGGTCTCGGGCTGGCCAGGCACACGGGCGGTGACGCGACGCAGCACGCTGAGCTTGAAACCGGTGGCGCACCCCTCCGACCACCCGGCGTGCCGGAACACCAGCACGTCGTCTGCGCCGGCATCCCCCGTGCGCGTGAAGCGGTACCAGTCCGCCATGGCGAGCAGTGCCGCCTCGGCGCTGAGCGCGTCCAGCGCCACGCCGCGGCGCTCGAGGAAGGACTGCAGGTCGGCGAGCAGCATGGAGGCGTTCATCTGCAGACCCCTGGCGACAGGGCGGCGCGCGCTGCCATGTCAGTAGAGTTCCGGCCCGTCATCGCCCATCACCACCTCCACCAGGTTGGTCGAGTGGCCGGCGAAGGCGGCGTCCAGTGTGGACTCGAGATGGGCGGCATCCGTGACGCGTCTGGCGGGGCAGCCGAAGCCGGAGGCGAGCGCCGCGAAATCGAGCCCGTCGAGATCGTGGCCAGGCGCTGCGGCGATGCCGAGCATGCGCCCGAAGCTCTTCAGAGCGCCGTAGCCGCCGTTGTTCAGGATGATGAAGGTGACCGGCAGGTGCCATTGCGCCGCTGTCCACAACGCCTGGATGCCGAACAGCGCCGCCCCGTCGCCAACCACGCAGGCCACGGCCTGCCCCGGCCGCGCCAGAGCGATACCGGGGGCAGCGGCCAGCGCCCAGCCGAGCCCGCCACTGGCCCCGGCGAAGAAGCTGCCCGGGCGCCGGATGCGCAGGTGCTCCCAGAGGTCGTTGCGATGGGTGGGTGCCTCCTCCACCACCACGCCGCCGGGTGGCAGGAGGCGGTCGACAGCCGCCATGACCTGCGCCCCTGTTGGCCGGCCGGACATCGGTGGCGACGCGGCGGGCTCGCGACCCCGCTGTGACGTCGGTGCACCGGACCCGAGCCGCGCCAGCAGCCCGCGCAGCCCCGCCCGGGGACTGCCGGCGATGGCGGTGCCGACGGCGGCGCGGGCGGCCTCGTCGGGATCATCGGTGATCAGGAACAGGCGCGACCCGGGCTTCAGGAACTCGCCACCGGTGTGCACGTGGTAGGTGAAAACCGGCGCACCGAGCACAAGCACCAGATCGTGCGGCGCCAGTCGGTCGGCGAGCGCCTGACGCAGCGGCGGCAGATGGCCGGCATACAGGACGTGATCTTCGGGGAAACCCACTCTT
>JBILUV010000035.1:0-19293 GCA_044370825.1 Burkholderiales bacterium
TTCCATCGCCCGCAGCGCCGCGGTCACGTGCTGGGTGTCCGGGTCGGACTGGGCGATGTCCTCGCCCTCGATGTAGATGCCGAGGAAGCTGCCGTCCAGTGCCGCGTCGAGCATGTTGGGGATGCGCAGGCCGGGCTCGGGTTCGAGTTTCACGCCCCAGGCCGACTCGAACAGCTGGCGCGTCGGCCCGTCGGAGACGTGGCGGTAGCCTGGCAGTTCGTGCGGGAAGGAGCCCATGTCGCAGGCACCCTGCACGTTGTTCTGGCCGCGCAGCGGATTCACGCCCACGCCCTCGCGGCCGATGTTGCCCGTCAGCATCGCCAGGTTGGCGATGCCCATCACCATGGTCGAGCCCTGGCTGTGCTCGGTCACTCCCAGGCCGTAGTAGATCGCGGCATTGCCGCCGGTGGCGTAGAGCCGCGCGGCCTCGCGCAGCTCTGTCGCCGGCACGCCAGTCTCGGCCTCCAGGGTCTCGGGCGAATTGCTCCCATCGACGATGAAATCGACCCACTTGCCGAATGCGGGCTCCTCGCACCGGCTGTTGACGAAGGCCTGGTTCCACAGCCCTTCGGTGACGATGACGTGGGCCATGGCGTTGACCACCGCCACGTTGGTGCCGGGGCGCAGCTTCAAGTGGTGGGTGGCCTGGATGTGGGGCGAGCGCACGAGGTCGATGGTGCGCGGATCCACGACGATCAGCTGCGCGCCTTCGCGCAGCCGGCGCTTCATGCGGGAACCGAACACCGGGTGGCCGTCGGTCGGGTTGGCGCCGATGACCACGATCACGTCCGCCTTCTCCACCGAATCGAAGGTCTGGGTGCCGGCGGACTCGCCCAGCGTGGTCTTGAGACCATAGCCGGTGGGCGAGTGGCACACCCGCGCGCAGGTGTCGACGTTGTTGTTGCCGAAGGCGGCGCGGATCAGTTTCTGAACCAGGTAGGTCTCCTCGTTGGTGCAGCGCGAGGAGGTGATGCCGCCGACGGCACCGCGGCCATACTTCGCCTGGATGCGCTTGAACTCGGCGGCAGCGTGACTGACCGCCTCCTCCCAGCTGACCTCACGCCACGGATCGTCGATGCTGGCGCGGATCATCGGCTGGGTGATGCGGTCCTTGTGCGTCGCGTAGCCGATGGCGAAGCGGCCCTTGACGCAGGAGTGGCCGTGGTTGGCGTGGCCATCCTTGTTGGGGACCATGCGCACCACGTCATTGCCCTGCATCTCGGCCCGGAAGGAGCAGCCGACGCCGCAATAGGCGCAGGTGGTCACCACGCTGTGCTCGGCCTGGCCCTTGTCGATGACCGATTTCTCCATCAGCGTCGCCGTCGGGCAGGCCTGCACGCAGGCGCCGCAGCTGACGCACTCGGAGTCCATGAAGTCTTCCTTCTGCCCGGGCGAGACCATCGAGGCGAAACCGCGGCTGTCGATGGTGAGCGCGAAGGTGCCCTGGGTTTCCTCGCAGGCGCGCACGCAGCGCGAGCAGACGATGCACTTGGCCGGATCGAAGGTGAAATAGGGATTCGAGGTGTCCTTGGTCGCCTTCAGGTGGTTCGCGCCCTCGTAGCCGTAGCGCACCTCGCGCAGGCCCACGACACCGGCCATGTCCTGCAGCTCGCAGTTGCCGTTGGCGGCGCAGGTCAGGCAGTCCAGCGGGTGGTCGGAGATGTAGAGCTCCATGACGTTGCGCCGCACCTTCGCAAGCGTCGCCGTCTGGGTGTGCACCACCATGCCGGGCGCGACCGGGGTCGTGCAGGACGCCGGATAGCCGCGCCGGCCCTCGATCTCGACCAGGCACAGCCGGCACGAGCCGAAGGGTTCGAGCGAATCGGTGGCGCAGAGCTTGGGGATGGACACCCCGGCCTCCACGGCCGCCCGCATGACGGAGGTGCCCTCGGGCACCGTCACCTGCATGCCGTCGATCTCCAGCGTCACCTCGCGCTCGCTCTTGCGTGCCGGGGTGCCGAGGTCGATGTAGCGGATGCCCATGGTAGTTCTCCTCCAGGGATCAGGCGGCGGCCGGCAGCTCGCGCGGCAGGCCGAAGTCTTCGGGGAAGTGCTTGAGCGCCGAGAGCACCGGGTAGGGCGTCATGCCCCCGAGCGCGCACAGGGAGCCGTGCAGCATGGTGTCGCAGAGGTCGCGCAGCAGGGCCACGTTGGCCTCGCGGTTGCGGTTGGCGATGATGCGGTCGATCACCTCGGAGCCGCGAGTCGAGCCCAGGCGGCAGGGGGTGCACTTGCCGCAGGACTCGATGGCGCAGAACTCCATCGCGTAGCGTGCCATCTTTGCCATGTCGACGGTGTCGTCGAACACCACGATACCGCCGTGGCCGACCATCGCGCCGGCAGAGGCGAAGGCCTCGTAGTCGAACGGCATGTCGAACTGCGAGGCCGGGATGTAGGCGCCCAGCGGGCCGCCCACCTGTACGGCGCGGATGGGCCGGCCCGAGGCCGTGCCACCGCCGAAGTCCTCCAGAAGTTCACGCAACGTGACGCCAAAGGCGAGCTCGACCAGTCCGCCGCGCCTGATGTTGCCAGTGAGCTGGATGGGCAGCGTGCCGCGCGAGCGGCCCATGCCGAAGTCGCGGTAGAACTCCGCGCCGCGGTCCAGGATGATGGGCACCGAGGCGAAGGTGATGACATTGTTGAGCACCGTGGGCTTGCCGAACAGGCCGGACACCGCGGGCACCGGCGGCTTGTAGCGCACCATGCCGCGCTTGCCCTCCAGGCTCTCGAGCAGGGAGGTCTCCTCGCCGCAGATGTAGGCGCCGGCGCCACGGCGCACCTCGAGCTCGAAGCGTTTGCCCGAGCCCAGCACGTTGTCGCCAAGCACACCATGCAGCCGCGCAGCCGCGATCGCGGCCAGCAGGATGCGTTCTGCGTCCGGGTACTCCGAACGCAGGTAGATGTAGCCGTGGGTGGCGCCCGTGGCGATGCCTGCGATCGCCATGCCCTCTATGAGGACCAGGGGGTCGCCCTCCATGGTCATGCGGTCGGAGAAGGTGCCGGAGTCCCCCTCATCGGCGTTGCAGACGACGTACTTCTGGTCCGCGTCGGTCTGAAGAACGGTGTTCCATTTGATGCCGGTGGGGAAGGCGGCGCCGCCGCGGCCGCGCAGTCCGGAGTCGGTTACAGCCTTGACCACGTCGGCACCCGACATGGCGATCGCATTGCGCAGGCCGCGCAGGCCGCCGTGGGCCTCGTACTCCGGCACCGACACAGGGTCGGTGAGCCCGACGCGGGCGAAACAAAGACGCTGCTGGCGCGCGAACCAGGGGTGGGCCTCGATGTCTCCCACGCGCAGGGCATGCTCGCCGCCCGTGAGCAGCCCGGCGTCGAACAGTGACGGGACCTCGGCGGCCCTCACCGGACCATAGGCGACGCGGCCCTGCGGGGTCTCGACCTCGACCAGGGTTTCCAGCCACAGCAGGCCGCGGGTGCCGTTGCGGGTGATCGTGACCGCGTGGCCGCGGGCCTTCGCCTCGGCGGCGATGGCGCGCGCCACATCGTCCGCGCCGACGCTGCGGGCCGAGGCGTCTGCCGGAACGTAGATTCTCGTGCTCATGCGTCCCTCCGCAGTTCCGCCACCAGGGCGGGCACGCGCTCGGGCGTGACGCGCCCGCGCAGCTGGTTGTCCACCATCACCGAAGGGGCGCAGGCGCAGTTGCCCAGACAGTAGATGGGCTCCAGGGTGACCGCGCCATCGGCCGTGGTCTGGTGCAGGTCGACCCCCAGTTCCTGGCGCAGTCGCTCGAGCAGGGCATCGGCGCCCATGGACTGGCAGGCCTCTGCACGGCAGACCTGCAATACATGGCGGCCAGGCGCGACGTCCCGGAAATGGTGGTAGAAAGAGATCACCCCGTGCACCTCGGCACGCGACAGGTTCAGCGCCCGGGCGATGCGGGGAACTGCATCCTTCGGCACGAAGCCCAGATGGTCCTGGATGTCGTGCAACAGGGGCAGCAGACCCCCGGGAACGTCCTGGTGGCGGTCGATGGCCCGCCCTACTACGACACTGGCGTCATCCGGCATGGATTCTTCCTCCTCTGGTCCGCCAGTCGGGCGGATCTGCGTGTGGACGGCCGGAAGGGGGGCGCGATCATGACTGCGACAAGGTGCGCCAGACGGTATGCTGGGTGTGGCATCCCTCTCCGACTCTGACAGGACGGACGCTAGCAGGTGGGGCAAGTCTGCTCAATATGAAAAGAGGTACACATGAAGCGCATCGCGGTCAAACCCACCTGGATCCTCGAGGACGAGACCGGCCAGCGCATCGGCCCGGAAGTGTTCGCCCTGCTCGGCGCCATCGAGGAGCGCCGCAAGCTGACCGAAGCGGCCGAAGCTGTCGGAGTGTCTTATCGGCACGCCTGGGGGCTGGTGGAGACCTGGGGCGGCTTCTTTGGCCAGCCGCTGGTGCGTTTCGAGCGCGGCAAGGGCACATCCCTGACCCTGCTGGGGGAGAAGCTGCTGCGCGCCGAGCAGCTGGCGACGGCCCGCCTGGGTCTGCAGCTCGAATCGCTGGCCTCGGAGATCAGCTCCGAGATCAACCAGCTGCTCGACACCGCCGTGGCGACCCTGCGCATCCATGCGAGTCACGGCTTTGCGCTGGCGCGTGTGCCCGACCTGGTGCAGGACCACCCGCGCATCCGGCTCGACCTGCGCTACCTCGGTACCCTGGAGTCCCTGGCGTCCCTCGGACGCGGCACCTGCGACCTCGCCGGCTTCCACGTGCCCGTCGGCGAACTGGGTGCGGCTGCGGCCCGGCAGTACCTGCGCTGGCTGCGGCCCGACGAGCACCGCATCGTGCATCTGGTCACCCGCACCCAGGGTCTGTTCCTGGCAGCCGGCAACCCCAGGGGCATCGCCCGTCTCGACGACCTGGCGCGCCCGGACGTGCGCTTCGTCAACCGGCAGAAAGGCTCGGCCACGCGCCAGCTGCTCGACCAGCTGCTGGAGGCGCAGGGGCTGGAGGCGGGCGACATCCGCGGCTACGGCACCGAGGAGTACACCCACGCCGCCGTAGCCGCCTATGTCGCCAGCGGCATGGCGGATGCCGGTTTCGGGGTGCAGCCGGCCGCGCATCAGTTCAAGCTCGACTTCCTGCCGCTGGCCCGGGAGGACTACTACTTCGCCGTGTCCGTGCAGACTCTCGGACGTCCCGAGGTGCAGGAGTTTCTGGCGCTGCTCAATAGCCCCGGTTTCCGCGACATTGTCGGTGAGCTGCCGGGCTACGCATGCCCGCGCGCCGGAGAGGTGTCGACACTCGCCCAGGTGTTTCCGTCCGGCCGGGGCCGGCGCACGCCGCCCCCTCGCTGAGCGCCCGCCGGCGCCCGGTCCCCAGCGCCGACGATTGACGCACCTCCCGCAGGACTATAGCCTTCCGCGCTGTATAAAAGAGGATATTACGGGACGATGTTCGATGCCGGATCCGGCCTGCTGGCCTCCGCCTGGGTGCCGCTGCTGCTGTCGCTCAAGGTGGCGGGCTGGGCCACGGCGCTGGTGCTCGTGGCGGGGGTGGCCGCCGCCTGGCTGGTGGCGCGACGGCACTTCCGCGGCCGCGAGGTGCTCGATGCGGTCATGACCCTCCCGATGGTGCTGCCCCCCACGGTCCTGGGCTACTACCTCATCGTGCTGCTCGGGCGCCGCGGCTGGATCGGTGCCTGGCTGCTCGAGCAGTTGGACGTCGTGCTCATGTTCACCTGGCAGGGCGCGGTCATTGCGGCCGCGGTGGTGGCCTTCCCGCTGGTGTACAAGGCCGCGCGGGCCGCCTTCGAGGGGGTGCCCGCCCAGACCGAGAATGCTGCGCGTGTGCTGGGCGCCACCGAATGGGCCGTGTTCATGCGCGTCACACTGCCGCTGGCCTGGCGCGGCATCCTCGCCGGCACCATGCTCGCCTTCGCCCGCGCCCTGGGCGAGTTCGGCGCCACCCTGATGGTGGCCGGGAGCATCCCCGGCAAGACCCAGACGCTGTCTATCGCCGTCTACGAGGCGGTGCAGGCGGGCCAGGACGACATGGCCAATTTCCTCGTGCTCATCACTTCGGTGGTCTGCGTGCTGGTGCTGGTCGGCTCCGGGCACCTGCTCAGGGTGCGCACGTCGTGAGGCTGGAGCTCGACGTGCGTCGGCGTTTCGCGACCGACGGCCGCGTATTCGAGCTGCATGCCCAGCTCAGCTGCGCGCACGATGTCACCGTGGTGTTCGGGCCTTCCGGCTCGGGCAAGAGCGTCACGCTGCAGGCGGTGGCCGGCCTTCTGCGCCCCGACGAGGGCTTCATCCGTCTCGGCGGGCGGGTGTTGTTCGACGCGGAGCGCGGCATCGACCTGCCGGCACGGCTGCGTCGCGTGGCTTACGTGTTCCAGGACTACGCTCTGTTTCCCCACCTCAGCGTGGCGCGCAACGTCGCCTTCCCGCTGACGCGATGGTGGCAGCGCCGGCCGCCGGCCGCGGTGGCTGCGCGGGTAGCGGAAATCCTCGATAGTTTCGAGATCGGCCACCTTGCGAGCAGCTACCCGGCGCAGCTCTCCGGCGGGCAGCGCCAGCGGGTCGCGCTGGCGCGGGCGCTGGTCGGCGAGCCCGAGCTGCTGCTGCTCGACGAACCTTTCAGCGCGCTGGACCCGCTGCTGCGCGAGCGCATGCGTCACGAGCTGCTGCGGCTGCGCAGCCGCTTCCAGGTGCCCATGGTGGTCATCACCCACGATCCCGACGATGTCGCCAGCCTTGCCGACGAGGTGATCGTGTTCCGCGACGGCCGCGTTGCCGCGCGCGGCGACACCCAGACCCTGCTGGCCGAGGTCGAGTCTGGACCGCAGGTGCGTCGGGCGATGCGGCGTTTCCTGTCGGAGGCGGTGCAGGGACCCGCGACTCCGGACGAGCCTTGAGGGTTGACTGCAACCCAGCCGGCACCAGACGAGCTCTTGCGATCGATCGATCACTCGCCCAGGTTGACGCATCGTTATATCCTTGTGAGAATAACGAAGTGCGCATGACCACGCGCTGATGCCTGGCCGGGTGCCTCATCGGGTCCCGGGATGACGGACGGGCGGATCGGCCCGGGGTGGTTGTTGCAAGGAAATGCCCGCGCCGGGTCCCGCGCCATGGGACCCACCCCGGGACTCAGTTTTCGCAAGAGGCGCCAGGATCATGATCTCCTCAACCCAGGTTCGCGACACGCTATATCGTCCAATGTACAACGGGGCCTGTTCCGTGTTGCCTTGCCGGGGCCGGTCGAGCCCGGGTCGGCCGGGTACGTCGGGCACGGGCGATGTTCGGGGCGATCGGATTCCTGCGCATTCGCGCTTGCGCTTCCGGTCTTCATTGGCGGGATTGGCGATGGCCGCGTTGTCGACAGTCGCTGCTGGTCTCGCCGAGGCCGAGGAGACCGCGACCGAGGCACGCATCCGTGCGCTGGAGGATGTCGTTCGAGCCCTCACTGTCGAACTCGAGGCGCTGCGGCGCGAGGTGGCGCGAGGCGCGGCGCAGCCGCCGGAGGCCGCGCGCGACACGGCAGCATCGCGCCCGAGCGCGGAGCGTGAGGCAGACCGCCGCAAGGTGCGCGACATCGAGTTCGATGTGCAGCAGACGCGCGACACGGTCGGCGCCCTGCAGGCCCGGGTCGATTCGCAGGTGCCGACCGTGCGCCTGGGCGAGGGTCTGGTCATCGAGGATGCCGCCGGGCGCTGGTCCCTGCGCGCCACGGCCCGCATGCATTTCGATTACCGGGATTTCTCCGTGGCGGACGTGGGGGCGGACACGTTTTCGGTGCGGCGGGCCAGAACCGGACTTGGCTTCACCATGGGGCGGGTGCTCACCGTGTTCGTCGAGGCGGAGCATGCGCTCGGCGCCAACACGCAGAGCGGCGTCCCGGCCGTCGGCGCGCTGCATCAGGCCTTCATCGACTTCAACATGGTGCCGGCGCTGCGGCTGCGGGTCGGCCAGTTCAAGCCGCAGTTCGGGCTCGAGGCCACCATGACCACCTGGCAGCACGACTTCCAGGAGCGCAGCCTGGCCGCCGCCCTGATCCAGGCACCGCAGAACAATGTGCTGTTCGACCGCGGCCTGATGTTCAGCGGCGTGCCTTGGGACGGGGTGAACTACGGTGTGAGCATCACCAGCGGCACTGGCACCGGCCAGGACGAGCTCGGCCGTGCTCGCGAGGAGTCTCGGGCCGCGGGGAAGGACTTCACGGCGCGCCTGACCGCGAACGCCGCGGAGTGGCTGTCGCTTCAGGACTGGGTGCTTCATGCCGGCGTGTCGTGGAAGTCCGGCGAGCAGACCAACTACTGTCCGCCTGCCGCCGGCGCCGCTTTGTGCGGCTATCGCGCGCCGAGCGCGATCACCGAGGCCCGCGGCATCACCTTCTTCAACCCGAGGGCGTTCAATGCGACCGGCAGCATCGCCGCTGCGGCAACCGTGGACCGCATCATCCAGGGCCTCGAGGCTGCCATCGGGTACCGCAGCTGGAAGGTTCAGGGCGAGGTGTTCCAGGCGAACTACCGTGGCGGGCCGGCCACGGCGGCGCCCTTCGATCGAGCGATCCACACGGGGTACATCGCCACCAACTGGCTGGTGACGGGCGAGCATTTCGCGAGCGCGTATCGTGGCGGCATCTTCGGCCGCATACGGCCCGACAACCAGTTCGCCACCGGTCCGGGTGGTGGCTGGGGGGCGCTCGAGGCCGGGCTGCGATACAGCTGGTGGGACGCGTCCGACTTCGAGGCTGGCCCCGCCTCGAATGTGTCCGGGGTCATGGGCGGCAACACCCTGGCGCCCGCGGTGACCCAATCCACCAACCGCGCCAATGCCTGGACCGTCGCGCTCAAGTGGATGCCCACGGCCTACATGGCCTACATGGTCAACTACGTCCACACCAGCTTTGGCACACCGGTCATCGCCAATGATGTGGCGCTGGACAACGAACGCGCACTCACGTTGCGCGCCCAGTTCGATCTTTTCTGAGGAAGGGCATCCCCGTGACATCCTTCATGCGTACCCTGGCAACCATCGTTCTCGTCTTCATGGCCGCGTTTCCGTGCGCCGCGGCGGACGTGACCGTGAGCGCAGCCGCCAGTCTGCGAGACGCCTTCACCGAGATCGCGCGCGCCTTCGAACTGCGTAACAAGCCGCACCGCGTGCTCCTCAACACCGGCGCATCGGGCCAGTTGCTGCAACAGGTGAGTCGTGGCGCTCCCGTGGACGTTTTCGCGTCGGCCGACCAGGACACCATGGACAAGGCGCAGCGCCAGGGGCTGCTGGTGTCCGGCACGAGGGTGAACCTCGTCGCCAACCGGCTGGTGCTGGCGGTGAACCAGGACCTTGCCTCCCCGCCGAAGTCGCTCGACGAACTGGGTCGTGCCGACATCCAGCGCATCGCGATCGGCAATCCCGAATCCGTCCCCGCCGGCCGCTACGCCAGGGGCGCGCTCGAGGCGGCCGGGCAGTGGGCGCGCCTGTCCGCGCGGCTCATCAACACCCAGAACGTGCGCCAGGCGCTGGACTACGTGGCACGCGGCGAAGTTGATGCCAGCTTCGTCTACGCCACCGATGCCCAGCTGCTGTCGGCGCGGGTGCGCGTCGCCTTCGAGGTGCCCACTGCGGAGCCGATCGTCTATCCGATCGCGGTGATCAAGGGCGGCGGCAACGAGCGCCTGGGCCAGACCTTCGTCGCCTATGTGCGCGGCGAGGAGGCGCGGGCCATCCTGCGCAAGTACGGGTTCGACCCGCTGTGAGTCCGGCCCTTCCGCGCGTCGAGGAGCAAGCCCGTGGTCGCGGTGCAGCCGGCCGACATGGTGTGTTCGCAGCCCCGTGGACGCGAACCTCGCTGCTATGATCCAAGCGATCCGGGTTGAGGGTGTACGGCGATGACGGCAGGGGCGTTTCTCGCGGTGGGGGCAGGGGCGGCCTGCGGCGCATGGCTGCGCTGGCTTCTGGGCCTCGCGCTCAATGCGCTGCTGCCCGCCCTGCCTCTCGGCACCCTGGCGGCCAATCTTGCGGGTGGCTTCCTCATCGGCATGGCGGTCGAGTTCTTCGGCACGCGCGCCGGACTTCCGCCCGAGTGGCGGCTGTTCATCGTGACGGGTTTTCTTGGCGGTCTCACCACCTTCTCGACGTTTTCCGCCGAGGCGGTGAACCTCCTCGGACGGGACAACCTGGTCTGGGCAGGAGCGCACGTGGCGGCCCACCTGGTCGGGTCGCTGGTGCTGACATTCGCGGGCATCCACGCCATGCGTGTGCTTCAGGCGGGTTGAGGCCATGTGCTTCCCGAGTCGCTGCGTTGCCATGCCCCGGACTGCGTCTGTGCGACAGCGCGGGCTGAGCGGCGCCGTGGCTGGCGTTCCGGTTGGGGTCGGGCGACGGTCTGTCATGACGTGGTGCAAACATGCGTGATGTTCCCGACCAGGCCGCGTCCACGATGACCGGCCGCGATGCCTTCCTCAGGCTGCTCGCCTCCGAGGGGGTGGACACGCTGTTCGGCAACCCTGGCACCACCGAGCTGGCGATCATGGAGGCGCTCGGCGCGCAGTCGGACATCGGCTACGTGCTAGGTCTGCAGGAATCCGTGGTGGTGGCCATGGCCGACGGCTACGCCCGCGCCTCGGGGCGGCTCGCTGCCTGCAACGTCCACGTCGCGCCGGGCTTGGGCAACGCCATGGGTTCGCTCTACAACGCCAGGTTCTACGGCTCGCCGGTGCTGGTGACCGCCGGCCAGCAGGAGCAGGGCCACGGACTGACCGAGCCGTTGCTCTACGACCCGCTGCTGCCCATCGCCCAGCCCATGGTGAAGTGGGCGGTGGAGTGCACCCGTGTCGAGGATCTGCCGCGCATCATTCGCCGCGCTGCCAAGGTGGCCCTGACGCCGCCGACCGGGCCGGTGTTTCTGAGCTTGCCGGGTGACGTGCTCGATGCCGCCGCCGCACTGGACCTCGGCCGTCCGACCCGCGTGGAGTCGGGCGTGCGGCCGGTTGATGAGGTGCTGGCGCGGCTGGCGGCACGTCTGCGTCAGGCGCGCCGGCCGGTGCTAATCGCCGGGCACGAACTCGCCACCCGCGACGCGCTTGCCGAAGCGGCCGAGCTGGCCGAGGTGCTGGGCATCCCTGTACTGCAGCAGACCGTGCCCTACGCCGCGCATTTCCGCTCCGAGCACCCGGCCTTTCTCGGCGCGCTGACGCGCAACCAGCAGCAAGTGCGCGCCGCGCTCGAGCCCTATGACCTGCTGGTGTTCCTGGGCGGGGACGTGCTGCGCATGTCGGTGCACAGCCCGGTCGACCCGATGCCGCCGGGGCGTGCCGTGATCCAGATCGCCGAGCGCGACTGGGAGCTGGGCAAGAACTACCCGGCGGAGCTGGCGGTGCGTGCGGACGTCAAGGCCACGCTGCGGGCACTGGTGGATCATCTGCGCGCCACCCAGGACGCCGCCGAGGCGGCCGCCGCGCGCAGCCGCCTCGATGCCCTCGCCGCCGACAACTGGAGCGCCAGGCGCGTGGCGCTGGCGGCGCGCGCCGAGGCGGTGTCCGATCGCAGTCCGCTCGAGCCGCTGTTCCTGACCCGCGTGCTGGCGGACGCGATCCCCGCGGACGCCGTGGTGCTGGAGGAGGCGCTCAGCACCGGCTTCCCGCTGCCGGGTTTTCTGCGTCTGCGCGACGCCCAGGGCTTCTACGGCCTGGCCTCGGGCGGCATCGGCTTCGCCATGGGCGGCGCGGTGGGCGTGAGCCTCGCCCTGCCGCAGCGGCCGGTGGTGGCGCTGGTGGGCGATGGCAGCGCCATGTACTCCATCCAGGCGCTCTGGACCGCGGCGCATCTGCGCCGGCCCATCACCTACGTCATCGCCAACAACCGAAGCTACCGCATCCTGAAGGAGCGGCTGCAGTCGTTTCGCAGGACAGACACATTCATCGGCATGGACCTGCGGGATCCGCCGCTGGACTTCGTCGCGATGGCGCGCTCCATGGGCGTGCAGGCGCGCCGGGTCGAGTCGCCGGCGGATTTCGAACCGGCCTTGCGCGAGGCCGTCGCCAGCGGCGAGCCGCGATTGCTGGACGTCGCGGTGGCCGACGGTTACGGGGGCTGAGCATGCCGGCCGACGTCATCGCCTTCTACGACACCCACCCGATCAACGAGGAGCAGATCCTGCGCGCCCTGGAGGCGCGCGGTCTCGACCCGGAGCGGCTCACCCAGGCCGAACTGTCGGCCCACGACCAGGACCACTTCGGCGGGCTGGAAGCCAACGACGCCCTGATCGCCCTGGCCGGCATCGGGCCGCAGCACGACGTGCTGGACGTGTGCAGCGGTCTGGGGGGGCCGGCGCGTCATCTCGCCGACCGGGTGGGCTGTCGCGTCACCGGGCTGGACCTCAACGCCGGTCGCGTCGCAGCCGCCTGCCGGTTCGCGCAGAGGGTGGGTCTCGCGGACAGGGTGCGCTTCGAGCAGGGCGATGCCCTGGCCATGCCCTTCGCGCCGGAGAGTTTCGATGTGGTCATGGGGCAGGAGGCGTGGTGCCACGTGCCGCACAAGCCGAGGCTGATCGCGGAGTGCGCGCGTGTGCTCAGGCCTGGCGGCGTGTTTGCCTTCACCGACATTCTCAGGCGCGAGGGCCTCGCGGAGACCGAGATGGCGCGGCTGTCGGCGGACATGGCCTTTCCGGACCTCGAGTCGCTGGCGGGCTACCGCCGGTTGCTCGAGGCGAATGGGTGCGTGGTCGAGCACTGCGATGACCTGAGCCCGTGGTGGACCCGCGTGCTGGTGGATCGCCTGGCGATGTACCGCTCGCTCGGTGCCGACACCGCACGCAATTTCGGTCAGGCCCGTTCGGCTGACTGGGACGCGTTCTACGCCTTCTTCGTCGGGCTCTACGAGCAGGGGCGGCTGGGCGGCGGTCGCTTCATCGCGCGCAAGCGCTGAGCAGGGTGGGGCTGGCACACGCTCAGTGCAAGGCGCATCGGCCGGAGGTTTCCTCGAACGGCGGCGCTGGTCACTTCGGTTTGGCGGGGGCCGCCGCCTGGCGGGCGGCGAGGAGTTTGTGCAACTCGGCGCGGGCCTGCGTGGCCTGCGGGAGCCTCAGTTCCTCCATCCTGCGCACGTGCCTCCACGCCTGCTCCGACTGACCCTCCTGTTGCGCGTAGTACACGATCAGCCGCTCGCGGGCGTGCGTGGCGTAGGGGTTGCGCTCGCACAGGGTCTCGAGCTCCTGCACGCCCCGGGCGATCTGGCCGCTGTCCGCCAGCGCCATGCCGTAGAGCAGGCGGCCGTCGTCGTAGTCCGGGTTGGCCGCAATGTTGCGCGCCAGCGTTGTAATCGCCTCCGTCAGCCGGCCCTGCGCCATGTCGGCGCGGGCCAGTGCGAGCAGGGCATCGGGTTGGGAGGGGTTCAGTCTCAGGGCGGCGTTCGCGGTCTCGCGGGCGCCCGCCCAGTCGCCCCGCACGGCGCGCAGCGCCGCACGCAGACCCAGGGCGGCATCCAGCGTCGGGTGTGCCGCGCTGAGGGCGATCAGATCCTTCTCGGCTTCCGCCGCGCCGCCGCCATGAGCGCGCAACCGGGCTTGCAGGACCAGCAGCCCGGGGTCGCCGGGCAGGTGTGACAGGGCCGCCCGGAGCCAGGTGTTGGCGCTGGCCAGGTCGCCCCGGCGAAGAGCCTCCAGGGCTTCGGCCTCCAGCAGGGCAGCCGAGGCCTCTTCCCTGGCCTTGGGGTTCTGCAGCGCCGTCCTGATCGAAGCCAGCCGGATGGCGGCCGGGCGGTATCCGCCCGCCGCCGATTTCTCGATCAGGGTCATGTCGGTCTGGGAGATCTTTGTCGGCTCGACCGTGCGGCTCCGCCCATCCGCCACCAGGAACTGGGCGATGGCGGAACCGTCGGCGAGCAACCGGTCGAGGTACTCGGGGGTAAGTACGCCCTCCACCTGGCCCCCGAGAAATCCGTAGATGGCGCCCCAGAAGCCCGAGAGTTCCTGATCGACCGGCACGGTTGCGCCGAAGGCGTGGGCAAGATACAGATCCGCGGTCGCCCCGCGGTCACCGGTGAGGGCGCGTTCGTAAACACGGTGCACGTCGAGCTCGGTGGATTTCGCCTTGTCGCGCCCGCCGCGCGGCCGCGTCTTCCATTTCGCTGTAAGCGCGGCCAGCTCGGCGGTGACACCGGACAGGTCGGCGCGGGCGATGGCGAGATCCGCCGCCTGCTTCCTCAGCCTGATGTAGGGCCGGATGAGATCCGCGTTCGGCGGCTTGAGCCGCGAGATGAGCAGCCGCGCATCGTCCACGCCGGCCTCCAGCAGCAACTCGTAGAAGGGTTTGAGGCCGGCGGCCACGGCCATGCCGACCGCCGCGCCGCGCACGGCGTCCGTGAAGGTCGGGAGAGAGGGGTGGCCGTCCGCGTTGCTGCGCAGGGCCGCGAGCAGCTTGCCGGCCGCCTCGCCGGCCGCCGCCTGGTCCACCTTGTTGACGGTCGTGTCGAAGGTCTCGAGCGCCGACACGAGCGCGGCGATCCTGGGGTTGGCGACCGCCGGCGCGCCGACCGGGGGTGGCGTGGTGGCGGGCGGTGCCGCCGCCACCTCGAGGCAGACGGCCATCAGCAGCGCGACGCAGAAGTTTCGCATGGGGGTCCCTTAGAGTGGCCGGGGGCGCGGGATGCGGTTTGCGACGCCGGGTCCCGTGTCTGCAGGCGTTAACCCGGACATTTCACCAGGTCGGCCCCGAAAATGAGTTGCGCATCGATGTCTATTGGGTTTTCAGCGAATCGGCTGTCGGTACGATTTGGTCCGCCGGCCTCCACGGGCGCTGGCGGGCGCCTTGCGGTCATCCCGCGCCCCCGCTTCGCGCCAATAGGCTCGGCTATTGGCTTGTCGCGGGATGCGCGGCCTGCCTCGCAATGCACCTCGCCATCATCCCGTGGCCTGGTGACATGTCCGGGTTAGCGAAAACGGACGCTCACTGCGGGGTCTCCCTCCAGGCCCAGATAGCGGACCACCACCGTAGTGCCCGGTTTCGGTGGCATGGGGGGCAGGAAGGATCCGAGGCTCAGCACCTGTCCGGGCTCCAGCTCGATGCCCTCGGCGTGCAACGCGCGCGCCAGCCACAGCGCCGCCTCCAGCGGGTTGCCCATCAGCGCGCTGCCAGGGCCGCGCGCGAGTTCCACGCCGTTCTCCTCGGCGACGACCGTCATGCCTGCGAGCGATGCGGCAAAGCCGCCGTCGCGGCCGACCCGTATCGGCGTGCCCACCACGCCCAGCCGCGTCCCGACGTTGGCCGCGACCAGCGCGGTCGCGGTGAGCCTGACCTCGGGCGCCAGCATGAGGTCGGGGAGCTCGATGAACGGCACGACGGCGTCGATGTAGTCCAGCGCCTCCTCGGGCGAATTCGCCTGGTGCAGGCCGCGTCGTCCCACCACGGCGAGGAAGTCCGCCTCCCAGATCGGGCGCGCGCCGAACGCCGCCGGCAGTTCGGCGCCGTCGGGCAGCAGCATGTCGCGCAGCATGATGGCCCGTACCGGAGAGTCGACGCCGAAGCGCGCCTGTACCGCCTTGTTGGTGAGGCCGGCCTTGTAGCCGACCACCGGGCCCCAGGTGGCCTCCAGGGCACGGACCACCTTGCCCTGGCTGCAGAGCGCGTCCTCCAGGGTCACGGCCGTGGGCAGACCGTGGGCAGGGCGCACGGCGGCGAAGTCGGCCGCGTAGGCCGCGACCTCGGCATCGTCGGGACAGGCGGCACCCGCCAGGGCGGGCAGACACAGCAGGGCGGCGAGGGCGAGGCGCGAGGTCATGGCAGGCTCAGATCGAAAGGTGGAGGAAAGCGTCAGGCTGACGCGGCGTTACCCGTGGAGGCCGGCAGACCGAATCGTACCGCCAGAGAATTCGTTGCGAACCCGATGTCCATCGGAGAGCAGGTCTTTTTCGGGACTGGCCTGGAGTCTGGAGAAATGTCCGGGTTCAATGACCTGGCCGTTCCGCGGCCAGGTCGATGCGATGGGTCTCCGGACCGGCGTACACGGCCACGGCGGTGATGGCGCACATGGCGATCATGTAGCCGGCCACCCCCCAGGGCGCGCCGTTCATCGACGCCACCAGCCATGCCGAGACGAACGGCACGATCCCGCCGGCGAGCAGCGAGCCGAGTTCGCGTGCCAGGGCGAAGCCGCTGTAGCGCAGGCGGGCTCCGAACAGTTCTGCGAAGTAGGCGGCCTGGGGACCGAACATGCCGGCCACGCCGACGGCGATACCGAGCACCATGGCCAGGGTGATGAGCAGCGGATCCTTCGTGTCCACCATCAGGAAGAAAGGGAAGGCAAACAGGCCCGAGAAGATGGCTGCACCCATGTAGACCGGTCGGCGGCCGATGCGGTCGGACAGCGCCGAGAACATCGGGATGGTGAGCAGCGACAGCGCGTGGGCCGTCATGATGCCGGTGAGGGCGGTGGCCTTCGGCACGCCCAGGGTGCGCGTGAGGTAGTTCAGGGCGAACACCGGAAACAGGTAGCCCAGGCCGTTCTCGGCCATGCGCGCGCCGATGACCACCAGCACCTCTCTCGGGTAACGACGCACCACCTCGACGATGGGCGAGCGCAACACCTTGCGCCGGGCCACAGCCTCCTGGAACACCGGGGTCTCGGTGACGCGGGCGCGGATGACGAAGCCCACCAGGATGAGCACGATGCTCAGCAGGAAGGGCACGCGCCAGCCCCAGGCGAGGAAGTCCTCACGCGGCAGCGCGGAGCAGGCGGCGAACACGCCGGCGGCAAGCAGGTTGCCCACGGTGACGCCGATGGGCGCCCAGCTGCCGAACAGGCCACGCTTGCCCGCAGGGGCGAACTCCACCGCCAGGATGACCGCGCCGCCGTACTCGGCGCCGGCGCCGAAGCCCTGGACCAGACGCAGCAGCACCAGCAGGGCCGGGGCGGCCAGGCCGATGCTGTCGTAGGTGGGCAGCAGGCCGATCAGGAAGGTGCCGCCGCCGACCAGCATGAGCGTCATCACCAGCACCGGCTTGCGGCCGAGGCGATCGCCGAGGTGGCCGAACACCATGCCGCCCAGCGGACGGGCGGCGAAGCCGACGCCGAAGGTCGCGAACGCGGCCAGCGTGCCGGTGACCGGATCGAGCTTGGGGAAGAACAGATCGCCGAACACCAGTGCGGCGGCGGTGCCGTAGATGAAGAAGTCGTACCACTCCAGTGCCGACCCGACGGCGGCGGCGAGCAGGACGTTGCGATGCTGCGACTTCATGGGGCGGCCTCCGTGCGGCGGGCCCCCTGGCCTGCCGATCCGGGGGCATGCTACAGCCCCGCCCCGGGGCCTGTAACGTTGCGGCGCAGCGCGGGCCAGGGGATGACCGCGCGCCGACCGCGCCGCGCGTCAGTCGCCGGGCCGCATATGCGGGAACAGGATGACGTCGCGGATGCTGGGGCTGTCCGTGAGCAGCATCACCAGCCGGTCGATGCCGATGCCCTCGCCCGCCGTGGGCGGCAGGCCGTACTCGAGCGCACGGATGTAGTCGGCGTCGAAATGCATGGCCTCGTGGTCGCCGGCGTCCTTCTGGCGCACCTGCTCCATGAATCGCTCGGCCTGGTCCTCGGGATCGTTCAGCTCCGAGAAGCCGTTGGCGATCTCGCGTCCGGTGATGAACAGCTCGAAGCGGTCGGTGATGGACGGGTCGGCGTCGTTGCGGCGTGCCAGGGGCGAGGCCTCCGCGGGGTAGTCGATGATGAAGGTGGGCTGGACCAGCCGCGACTCGGTGGTCTCCTCGAAATAGGTGAGCTGCAGGCCGCCGATGCCGTCGGAGTCCTTCCAGGCCACGTTCATCTGCTGGAACTGGCCGATCAGCCAGTCGCGGTCGTGCAGCTGGGCCTCGGTGAGGTGCGGGTGGTGCTCGCGGATGGCCTGGGCGAGGGTGAGCCGCGCGAAGGGCGCGCCCAGGTCGATGACCTGCCCCTGGTAGGGCACGCGGGTGGTGCCCACGACCTTCCGGGCGACCTCGCGGAACATCGCCTCCGTGAGGTCCATCAGGTGGCGATAGTCCTGGTAGGCCTCGTAGAACTCGAGCATCGTGAACTCGGGGTTGTGCCGGGTCGACATGCCTTCGTTGCGGAAATTGCGGTTGATCTCGAACACCTTCTCGAAGCCACCGACCACCAGACGCTTGAGGTAGAGCTCCGGCGCGATGCGCAGGAACAGCTGCATGTCGAGCGCGTTGTGATGAGTGACGAACGGCCGTGCCGAGGCACCGCCGGGGATGGGGTGCATCATGGGCGTCTCGACTTCGAGGTAGCCGCGCTCGACCAGGAATTCTCGGATCGCCTGGATGATGCGCGAGCGCGCCGTGAAGGTGCGGCGCGCCTCCTCGGTGACGATCAGGTCGACATGACGCTGGCGGTACTTCTGCTCCTGGTCGGTGAGTCCGTGGAATTTCTCGGGCAGCGGCCGCAGCGCCTTGGTGAGCAGGCGCAGGGCCGTGACCTTTATGGTGAGCTCGCCGGTGCGGGTGCGGAACAGCGTGCCCTCGGCCCCGAGGATGTCGCCCAGGTCCCAGTGCTTGAAGGCGTCGTGCGCCTCGGGACCGATGCCGTCGTTGGTGACATAGAGCTGGATGCGGCCGGACATGTCCTGCAGGGTGGCGAAGCTCGCCTTGCCCATGACGCGCTTGAGCATCATGCGCCCGGCCACGCACACCACGATGCCCTCGGGCTCGAGCTGTTCGTTAGTGCGGCCGTCGTGGGTGCGGTGCAGGTCGGCGGCGAGGTCGCGGCGGCGGAAGTCGTTGGGAAAGGCATTGCCCCGGGTGCGCAGGTCGGCCAGTTTGGCGCGCCGCTCGGCGATGATCTGGTTGTCGTCGCGCGGGACGGATTGTTCTTCGGTCATGTCGTTCTCTCGGGCAATGGCGGCGGGGCGGGACACTGGGGCGGCCGCGGGGCCGCCCGGCGCGTCACACGCCCATCTTCAGGCTGGCGGCGATGAAGTCGTCCAGGTCGCCGTCCAGCACGGCCTGGGTGTTGCCGACCTCGACGTTGGTGCGCAGGTCCTTGATGCGTGACTGGTCCAGCACGTAGGAGCGGATCTGGTGTCCCCAGCCGATGTCGGTCTTGGAGTCCTCCAGGGCCTGCTTCTCCTCGGCGCGCTTGCGCAGTTCCAGCTCATACAGGCGCGCCTTCAGCATGGCCATGGCCTCGGCCCGGTTGCGGTGCTGCGACCGGTCGTTCTGGCACTGGACCACGATGTTGGTCGGCAGGTGGGTGATGCGGATCGCCGAGTCGGTCTTGTTGATGTGCTGACCGCCTGCGCCGCTGGCGCGGAAGGTGTCAATGCGCAGGTCGGCAGGGTTGATCTCG
>JBILUV010000230.1:0-5789 GCA_044370825.1 Burkholderiales bacterium
CGCCAGACGGTCCCAGTCATCCCAGGCCCAGCCGAACTCGTGCACCAGCGGCCCCAGGAACAGGGCCGCGTCGGCCACCCGCCCGGTGAGCACGATGTCCGCCCCTGCAGCGAGGGCGTCGGCGATTGGGCGCGCTCCCAGATAAGCATTGGCGAACACCAGCCGCTCGCGCACGGCCGCAATGTCCGTCCCCGAGTCGAGGTGGGCCAGCGAGACGCCGGCAGCCCGCAGTTCGTCGACGCGCTCGAGCAGGTTGTCGCCGGTGACCACCGCGATACGCGCCCGCCAGCCACGAGCCTCGAAAGCGCTCACCAGCGCATCGCGCGCCGCCAGGGGATTGAGCCCGCCCGCGTTGAGCACGAAACGCACACCACGCGGCTGGGCCAGCGGCCACAGGGCGGTGAGCATGGGCACGAGGTCGCGGGTGAATCCGGCCGCCGGATCCCGCGCCCTGTCCTTCTGCAGGATGGCAAGGGTGAGCTCGGCGAGGTGATCCGAGCCGATGTAGCGCACCTCACCGCGCTCGATGGCGGCGCGCACGGGCAACCAGGAGTCGCCGTAGAAGCCCAGACCAGCGCCGATGCGAACGGTTCTCATGCAGCTATCCTAGCGCAAGAGCTGGGCTGCTACACTGCCGCAACGTCGATGCCCCGGCACCCAGCAAAGGAGAGCCGTCAGCCGTGCAGTTGCTCCAGCTCCTCATCAGCGGTCTGTCGCAGGGTTGCATCTACGGGCTGATCGCACTGGGCTTCGTGCTGATCTACAAGGCCACGGAGACGGTGAACTTTGCCCAGGGCGAGCTCATGATGCTGGGCGCCTTCGCCGGGCTGGTAGCCTCGGCGTACTTCGGCCTGCCCTACTGGCTGGCGCTGCTGCTGGCCGTGCTGGTCATGGTGGTGCTGGGCATGGGCATCGAGCGCCTGGTGCTCCGCCCCATCCTCGGCCAGCCCGCCTTCGCCATCGTCATGGTCACCATCGGCGTGGGCTACGTCGCACGCGGCCTGGTCACGATGGTCCCCGGCGTGGGCACCGAGACCTACACCCTGGCCACACCGTTCAAGGACGAGCTGGTGCACGCCGGCGGGCTGGTCATCAGCGCAGAGCACCTCGTGGTCATCGGCGCCACCGTGGTGCTATGCCTGTTGCTGTTCGGGCTGTTTCGCTTCACCCGCATCGGCGTGGCCATGCAGGCAGCCTCACAGAACCAGCTCGCTGCCTACTACATGGGCATCCCCGTCAAGCGCCTCAACAGCCTGATCTGGGGCATCAGCGCCGCCGTGGCCGCCGTGGCCGGTGTGCTGCTCGCCCCCATCACCTTCGTGCACGCCAACATGGGCTTCATCGGCCTGAAGGCCTTCCCCGCCGCCGTCATCGGCGGCTTCGGCAGCCTGCCCGGGGCCATCCTCGGCGGGCTGGTGATCGGGCTGGTCGAGTCTCTTGCCGGGTTCTACCTGCCCGAGGGTTTCAAGGACATCGCCGCCTACGTGGTGGTGCTGATGATGCTCGTGATCAAGCCCAACGGCCTGTTTGGCGAGACCATGCGCAAGAAGGTCTGAGCCATGCGCTTCCTGTTCAAGACCGACTACGACCAGGACATCGCCCTGTTCCGCCACGCCGGACAGCGCTTCTGGTACGCCCTGCTCGGCCTGGCCCTGCTCGCCGCGCCCTGGACGATCTCGGAATACCAGCTCGCCCAGCTCTCGCTGGTGGCCATCTATGGCATCGTCGGCCTGGGGCTGATGCTGCTCACCGGCTACACCGGGCTGGTGTCCATCGGGCACGCCGCCTTCCTGGGCGTGGGCGCCTACGCCGAGGCGGTGCTCTCGGCCCGCGGCTGGCCCTTCCCCGTCTCGGCCGCCGCGGCCATCGCCTTGTCTGCGGCCACCGGGGTGATCGTCGGCCTGCCGGCGCTGCGAGTGCGCGGCATCTATCTGGCCATCGCCACCCTGGCCTTTGGCTTCATCGTCGAGGAAGTGCTCACACGCTGGGAGGAGATCACAGGGGGCAACTCCGGCCTGTCGGTCGGGCGCGTGAGCATGTTCGGCTGGACCCTGGGCTCGGCCACCGAGTTCTACTTCCTGTGCGTGGGTCTGGCGACGCTGTGCACCCTGGTGCTGCTCAATGTGCTGCGCTCGCCCACCGGGCGGGCCTTCGTGGCCATACGCGACTCCGAGATCTCCGCCCAGGGCATGGGCATTCACCTGGCGGCCTACAAGACCCTGTCCTTCGCCATGAGCGCCGGCATGACCGGCCTGGCCGGCGCGCTCTACGCCCACAACCTGCGCTTCCTGTCTCCCGACCAGTTCACCGTGCTGCAGTCGGTCGAGCTGCTGATGATGGTATTCGTCGGCGGCGTGGGCTCGGTGCACGGGGCCTTCCTGGGGGCGGCCTTCATCATCGTGCTGCCCCAGCTGATCTCGGCTCTGGCGCCGCTGCTGCCGGCCGGCCTCGGCGGGGCGACCGGGCTGCAACCCACGGTGTTCGGGCTGATCCTCATCGGCTTCATCCTGTTCGAGCCCATGGGCCTGTACGGCTGGTGGTTCAAGATGCGCACCTACCTCGAGCTGTTCCCGTTCTATCGCCGCGGCATGTTCCGGCGCCAGAAGTCGTTCCAGAAGTCGGAGCGGCTGCGATGAGCGCGCCGCTGCTCGAGGTCCAGGGCCTGAGCGTGCGATTCGGCGGGGTGCGCGCCGTGTCCGAGGTGAGCTTCTCGGTCCAGCCCGGCGAGGTGTTCACCCTCATCGGACCCAACGGTGCGGGCAAGACCACGGTGTTCAACCTGATCAGCCGCATCTACCAGCCCACCGGCGGGCGCATCGTGTTCCAGGGCACCGACCTGCTCGCCACGCCGGCGCACCGGGTGGCCGCCCTGGGCATCGCGCGCACCTTCCAGAACATCGAGCTGTTCGAGCACGCGAGCGTGTTGCAGAACCTGCTCATCGGGCGCCACACCCATCGGCACACCGCCTTCTGGCAGGACCTGCTGTTTCTGCCCGCGGTGCGCCGCGCCGAGCGCGCCTTTCGCGAGCACGTCGAGCAGGTCATCGAGCTGCTGGATCTGCAGCACTACCGCGACAGCCTGGTGGCCGGTCTGCCCTACGGGGTGCGCAAGGTGGTGGAGCTGGCGCGCGCCCTGGCCAGCGGCCCGCGCCTGCTGCTGCTCGACGAGCCCTCCTCGGGGCTCAACGTCGAGGAGACCGAGGACATCGCCTTCTGGATCCAGGACATCCAGCGCGATCTGGGCATCACGGTGCTGATGGTCGAGCACGACATGTCGCTGGTGTCGCGGGTGTCCACGCGGGTGCTGGCGATGAACCAGGGCGAGGTCATCGCCCAGGGCACGCCAGCCCAGGTGCAGTCCGACCCGGCGGTGATCGAGGCCTATCTGGGCCGCACGGAGGCGCCATGAGCGAGGCGCCTGCCGATACCATCCTGACCCTGGCCAACGTCGAGAGTGCCTACGGCCCGGTCAAGGCCATCCGCGGGGTGAGCCTGGCGGTACGCGCGGGCAGCATCGTCACGGTGCTGGGGGCCAACGGCGCGGGCAAGTCGACCATCCTGCGTACCATCTCGGGCATCCTCGACCCGCAGAAGGGCTCGATCAGCTTCCGCGGCGAGGAGATCCAGAGGCGCGACCCGGCGCAGATCGTGCGCCAGGGCATCTCCCACGTGCCCGAGGGCCGCGAGGTGTTCCCGCTGCTGTCGGTGCACGACAACCTGATGATGGGCGCCTACACCCGCCGCGACCGCGACGGCGTGGCCCAGGACCTGGAGATGGTCTACGCCTACTTCCCGGTGCTGCGCGAGCGCGCCCGCCAGGAGGCCGGCCAGCTCTCGGGGGGACAGCAGCAGATGCTGGCCATCAGCCGCGCCCTGATGAGCCGCCCCGCGCTGATGCTGCTCGACGAGCCCAGCCTGGGACTGTCGCCCAAGCTCACACAGGAGATCTTCGCCATCATCCGGCGTATCAACCGCGAGCGCGGGACCACCATCCTGCTGGTCGAACAGAACGCCGCCATGGCCCTGGAGCTGGCCGACCACGGCTACGTCCTCGAGGTCGGCCGCATCGTCATGGAGGACACCTGCGAGAGGCTCCGACAAAAGGACGACATCCGCGAGTTCTACCTCGGCATGAAGGACGCCGGCGTGCGCGGCGAGCGCCGGTGGAAGAAAAAGAAACAATGGCGGTGAGAGGCTTACACCGATGATCACGCTGTGGAATCGCGCCGGTCCGGCGGTGACACCCCGGCTGGCTGATGGCCCGACCATCCCGGCCATGTTCCTGGACGCCGTGCGTCTCAGGGGGGACACCGTTGCGCTGAGGCAGAAGGATCTGGGCATCTGGCAGGCCACCTCCTGGCGCGAGCTGGGCGAAATCACGCGCGAGGTGGCACTGGGCCTGGCATCGCTGGAATTCGAGCCCGGCGAGGTGGCGTCCATCCTGTCGAGCACCAACCGTGAATGGATGTTCGCCGACCTCGGCGTGCTGTGCGCCGGCGGCGTGGCGAACGGCATCTATCCCACCGATTCGGCGTCCCAGTGCGAGTACCTGCTGGCCGATTCCGGCTCGGTCGTGGTGTTCGTCGAGGACGAGGAGCAGCTCGACAAGATCCTCGAGGTGCGCGCCCGCCTGCCTGGCCTGCGCCGCATCGTGGTGTTCGACATGGAGGGTCTGCGCCATTTCGAGGACCTGCAGGTAATGAGCCTGGAGCAGCTCCGAGAACTGGGGCGCGCGCGGGTCGCCACCCACCCCTTGGAGTTTGAGCAGCGAGCCGCTGCCCGCGCCCCAGGCGACCTCGCCATCCTCGTCTACACCTCCGGCACCACGGGCAAGCCGAAGGGCGCCATGATCAGCCACGACAATCTGGTGTTCATCAGCCGGCTCTACCAGCGCGCGATACCTCAGTGCGAGGCGGACGAGCGCGTGTGCTTCCTGCCCCTGTGCCACATCGCCGAGCGCGTGGGCGGGGAGTACTTCAGCATCCACGCCGGTGCCGTGCTCAACTTCGTGGAGAACCCCGACACGGTGCCGGAGAACGTGCGCGAGATCTCGCCCACGGTGATGACGGCGGTGCCGCGGGTGTGGGAGAAGTTCTACTCGGGCGTCACGATCGCCGTGCGCGACGCCACCCGCCTCCAGCAACTCGCCTATGGCTGGGCGCTGCGCGTCGGCCTGGAGGTCGCCGAGCGCTTCGTGACCGGCCGGCCCCTGCCGGCAGGCCTGAGGCTGCGCTACCGCGTGGGTCGCTGGATCGCGCTGGACAACGTGCGGCGCATGATCGGCCTGCACCGCGCCCGGATTGCGGTGACCGGCGCCGCCCCCATCTCTCCCGACCTGATCAGGTGGTATCTGGCCCTCGGTGTTCCTATGGTGGAAGCCTGGGGCATGACCGAGAGCGCGGGTGCGGTGACCTTCAACCCGGTGGAGGCCATCCGCCCCGGAACCATCGGCGTGGCTGGACCGGACGTGGAGGTGGCGATCTCCCCCGAGGGTGAACTGCTGGTCCGGGGTAAGAACGTCTTCATGGGTTACCTGAACCTGCCCGAGAAGACGGCCGAGACCCTGCGGGACGGCTGGCTGCACACCGGCGACGTCGGCAGCGTCGATGGCAACCGTTACTTCCGAATCACCGACCGCATGAAGGACATCATCATCACCGCAGGCGGCAAGAACGTCACGCCCTCGGAATTCGAGAACCAGCTCAAGTTCTCACCCTACATCACCGACGCCGTGGTGATCGGCGACCGCCGCGCCTACCTGACCGCGCTGGTCATGATCGACCAGGAAA
>JBILUV010000232.1:0-5778 GCA_044370825.1 Burkholderiales bacterium
GAAGGCGCCCTCGTGCACCTTGGCGTCGATCATGGACTTGGTGTCCACGTTCTCGAGGTTCCAGATGCCTTTGCCGGTCTGCAGCATGGTGTGGCACGGCACCGCCATGCCGTCCTCCTCGTTGCCCGGCTGGGCATCGTTGGCGGAGGTGTCACCCATGGTCAGGGCGATGTCGCGCTCGGCCATGTATTTGCAGGCGCTGATGCCGAAGCCGGGCTCACCCTGGGCGAAGATGGCGCGGGCTGCGGCACGCTGCTCGGAGGTCATCGACTTGTACTTGTCGTTGCTCCAGGTGTTGCCCTGGCCAGTATGCAGGGCCACGCAGTCGCCAGGACCGATGTCGGCCATCTTCTGCGCCTTGATCATGCCCTTCATGTCGTCCGCGGTCACGATGCCGGGATCGCCCGCCTTCTTGGGAATGGGCAGCATCTCGGCCGAGGCCGGGATCTGTCCGATGGACTTCTTGTAGGCCACGGCATCGAGGACGACGAGGCGGCAGACGAAGCCGTTGTCGGCGACATGCTCCACGCCCAGGGGGCCCATGCCCATCACCTGTCCGCCGGCGCCACGCTCGTAGGCGTCCCAGGAGATCACGCCGTTGTAGAACATCGGGCCCTTGGAGGTGTTCACGCCGATGTGGCCGGGACCGTCGAACTGGGTCTGGATCTGGCCGATCTGGGTGATCACGAGTTCGTCGTGGTAGACCAGCGCGTTCTTGCCGAAGGGGCCGCCCGTCGGGGTGCCGGGGATGTACATGCTCCAGCTGCGCGGGCCGAAGGCCGGGGCCTCACGGTGGAAGAACTTGCCGATGGTGATTGACTTGTTCTGCTTGATCGTGCCGAGCGCCTTCTTGATGTTGGCGGGGTTCTTGGTGTGGTTGGAAGACCCGGCGCGGTCATCCTTGCCCCACTTGCTGGGCGCCCAGGAGAGGGCGGTGTCGTCGATGGGGCCTTGCAGAACCTGGGCCTGCACGCCTGCGCCAAACGCGAGCAGGGCGCTGCCGACGGCGGCGCAGATGATGGAACGCTTCATGTGCTCTCCTCCAGAGAGTGTGTGTTTGCGAGCGGGACCTGTGTGCTACAGATACAGGAGAGGGTTTGAATTTGATTATTCCCCCTCTGAGCAGAATTACACGGAACATGGCTGCTTGCAAGGGAATGGCGAGGGTCCGCGTTGACATGGTGCGCGGCGTCCGGGCACAGTGCCGGAGCGGGTGCGTCCTGCCTGCCTGGGCGTGCATGTGTTGCGATGCAATAAGGATCGGTGATGATCACCAAAGAACAGATCGGGTTTTACCGCGAGAATGGTTATGTCGTCGTGGAGGACGTTCTCGATGCCGTGATGCTGTCCCGCATCAAAACCGTGCTGGCGGAATTGCTCGAGGGTGCGCGGGGGCTGGCATCACATACCGATGTGTACGACCTCGAGCCCACCCACCAGCCTGATCGACCCAGGGTCCGACGCCTCAAGAAGCCCCATCTGCTGCACCCTGTTTTTGCGGAGGCCCTGCGCAGCCCGGTCATGCTCGACTGCCTGCGCCGGCTGATCGGTCCGGACGTGCGGCTCCACGGTTCTAAGCTGAACATCAAGGCCGCCGGTTATGGCTCTCCGGTCGAGTGGCATCAGGACTGGGCCTTCTATCCCCATACCAACGACGACATCCTCGCGATAGGCGTGATGCTGGACGACACGACCGTCGAGAACGGCGCCATGCTGGCCCTGCCCGGGAGCCACACCGGGCCAACTCACGATCACCATGCCGACGGGCGCTTCTGCGGTGCCATGGATGTGGATGCCTGCGGTCTGGACCTGAGCCGCGCCGTGTACTGCGTGGGCCGGGCCGGAGCTGCATCCTTCCATCACGTGCGCCTCGTGCACGGCTCTGGGGAGAACACCTCCGGAGGCGACCGTCCGCTGCTGCTCTACGAGTGCGCCGCGGCCGATGCGTGGCCGCTGGTCAATTTCACGAATCTCGAGGAGTTCGACAGCCGCATGATCTGCGGCTCGCCCACGATCGAGCCACGGTTGCGCGACGTGCCCGTCCGCATGCCGTTGCCACCGGCCCTGAACCAGGGATCCATCTACGAGAACCAGACGGCGGCGCGCAAGCGCTACTTCTCGGTGACGGCCACGGCCGCGTGAGGTGCCGGTGGCGGGGGCCGCCGTCAGCCGGGTAGCAGCCGTGCCCCGGCCCGGCGCAGACGATGAGGCACCGGCTTGCGACCAAGGCGGGGCGAGCCCGCTACGCGCTGCGCAAGCAGACCGTCGAGCCGGTGTTCGGCATCAGCGAATCGGTGCTCGGATTCCGGCGGTTTCTGATGCGAGGTCTGGACAAGGTTCAGATCGAGTGGACCCTGGTGTGCCTCGCGTGGAATCTCGAGCGCATGGCCGTATTGCGTCCACAGTGCACCGCGGCGCTGGTGCCGGGACTGATGCTGTCGGCCGCTTGCGTGGCATGCGTCTACGTGCGTTGCCGACTCGACCCATCCCGTCGGTCTGCCAGCACTGGAAGCCGAGGGTCGCATGCCGCTGATGGGCAAGCTGCGCCTGTTGCGATCCCTGGCGCTGCCGCTGCTGGTGGTGCTGCTGGTGCCGGGCACGATTTAACCCGGACATTTCACCAGGTCGGCCCCGAAAATGAGCTGCGCACTCATGCTCATTGGGTTTGCAGCAAATTGGCTATCGGTACGATCTGGTTTGCCGGCCTCCACGGCCGCTGGCGGGCGCCTTGCGGTCAATCCCGCGCTTCGCGCCACCAAGCCCCGCTATTGGCTTGGAGCACGATGCACGGCCTGCCTCGCAATGCGCCTCGCCATCATCCCGTGACCTGATGAAATATCCCGGCTGACTTGGCATTGCCTCGGTGACCGAAGCTGCAGCGATGGGTGTGGTGGGCACCCTGATCGCGGCTGCCGTCCGTGGCGAGTTGCGATGGACCGTGGTCCGCGACGCTGCCCGCCAGACGCTCACCACCTGCGGGATGCTGTTGTGGCTGTCCTTCGGCGCCACCGCCATGATCGGCGTCTACAACCTCGCGGGTGGCCCCGCCTTCGTGCGCGATCTGATCATGGGTCTGGCGCTGCCGCCCCTGGGCGCGGTACTGGTGATGATGGCGGTGCTGGCCGTGCTCGGATGCATCATGGACTGGGTGGGCATCTGCCTGCTCACCATGCCCATCTTCGTGCCTATCGTGACCGCGATGGGTTACAGCCCGGTGTGGTTCGGCGTGCTGTTCTGCGTGAACATGCAGATCTCCTACCTGTCGCCACCCTTCGGGCCGGCGGCCTTCTACCTCGAGGGCGTGGCGCCACCGGACGTTTCCCTGGGCGAGATCTTCTCGTCCGTATGGCCGTTCATCGGCTTGCAGGCGATGGTGCTTGCCTTCCTGGTCCTGTTTCCGGAACTGGTCCTCTGGCTGCCCGCGGTGGCGGGAATCCCCTGAACCCGGGCGGTTCTCCCGCTGTCCCAGCAGTCGGTCGCACGGCGACACGGGGGTGGCGTGGCCGTGGTCGGCTTTTCCCAAACAGCCAGGAGAACGCATGAACAGCCTCATCCAGCGCATCGCGACCGCCGCAATGGGCCTCGCAGTCGCCGCCACCGCTAACGCCCAGCCCCGCTACGACAATGCCGAGGACGCCTCGCGCATAGGCGAAGAGCATGCCGCCCGCCTGCAGCGCGACACCGTTGCCCGCTTTGGCGACGTGCGCCGCTTCGAGATCCGCGTCTCCTGGAAGGAGCCGAGCCGGCGCCCGGAGGCCGAGGCGCCGCTGCGCGTGGTCCGCTATCTCGCCCGGTGCGAGAGCCGGGAGATGGCCCTGGCCGCCGTCGCCGTGTTCGATACGAGCGGTCGCATGGTCAAGAGCCTCGGCGTTCCGCCCGGCGCGTGGGATTACGTCAAGGCCGAGGAGGGCTCTGCCGAGGCCGAGGCGCTGGATTCCGCCTGCCGCATGCCTCTGTGATGACGGGGCGATCGGCGTCCCGTCAGACGCCGATCGGTCCCGCGAGCATGGCAGCCACCCGCTCCACCGACCAGAAGGCGGCCACCGCCCCGATCGCGTAGAGAGCCGCCGCGCGACCCTGAGCGAGCCATGCGCGCCCGGCCACGGCGCGGTAGATGAGCCAGGCCAGGGCCAGCGTGGCCAACTGCCCTGCCTCCACTCCCAGGTTGAAGGTCAGCAACGCCACCAGAAGGTGGTTTTGTGGAAGACCGATTTCCTGCAAGGCTCCCGCGAAGCCGAGACCGTGAACGAGCCCGAACAGGAAGGCCACCAGGGCAGGCCAGCGTCGCGACAACGTGTCGCGGTCATGGAGCGCCTCTGCGGCAACCAGAACGATCGACAAGGCGATCACCGCTTCGACTGGTGGGCGTCGCAGTGCCAGCCAGCCGAGGGCACTCAGGCCGAGGGTCAGGCTGTGGGCCAGCGTGAAGGCGGTGACGGTCCACACCAGGCGGCGTCCGAATCCCACGAGGAAAAGCAGGGCGATCACGAACAGGAGGTGGTCCAGGCCGGTGAGGATGTGCTCGACCCCGAGTACACCATAGGCCGTGGCGATTTCCCCCACACCGCGGCCGTCGTCGGCCGCGCCCCAGAGACGGACCTCGGGCTGGGCCTTGGAAAGGGTGTAGACCCGCTTCTGTCCGTCCGCCCAGGTGACCTTCACCAGAACAGCCGAGTAGTGACGTCCCACTCCTTCCACGGAGAGGCTGCCGGAAAGGCCACGTTCTCCACAACGCAGGGCACCAGCATTCGTGGTGCAGTGCGAGGGCCAGACCGGTTCGAGGTGGCCGATCGCGGGCTTGTTGCCCGTGGCGGTCCACTGCCAGAGGAAGTCACCGCGGGACGTCTCGCGCACGTCCATTTCCGCGATGCTCAATTCGTGACCCCGGGCGGTACCCGTCAGAGCGAGCACCAGCAGCAGGATGCGCAGGAGCGTCATTGCCCCGCTCCGTCCACGACTTTCACGGTGTACTTCTTCTCGAGCGCCCGGACGGCGTCGGTGCGCATCTGCGCCATGGTGGCATCCACCCAGTCCTGCATGATGGTGTTGCGCAGTGCCTCGAAGTCAGCCGGTGTTGCTGGCGTCATTGTGTCAAGCCTCACCAGTCGCGGACGTTCCTTTGCCTGAATGACCCTCCACTCCCCAGGGGGCGCAGCCTGCAGCGCCTGCGCGAAGGTTTCGCCATAGCTGTGGACGATGGTTGGATAGGGGCGGGCCTTGAAGGCGTTGAGGGTGGCCCTGGCATCTCCGGGTGCGCCGCTGTTCAGGCTGGCGGCGAGAGCGTTCAGGGCAGTCTCGGGCGTGTCCGTCGGCAGCACCGCCTCCTGGAAGTCGAGCCGGGGTGGTTCATCGTAGCGTGCGCGTCTGGCCTCGAACCAGGCCTTCAGGCCGGCATCGTCGATCGGGGGCAGCTTGAGCCCCGTTTCGATCACGCTCAGTGCCTTGAAGATGACGCGGTCGCGGATCATGTTGTCACCGCGGTCCAGCTCCAACTCGAGGCCGTGACGATAGAGCACTTCGTTGTCCAGCCAGGCCCGGCGGAGAGCCTCGCGCTCGGCGGTTTCCGGGTCGCGGTTGCGCTCGTTCCGGAACAGCTTCCGGGTTTCCTCGTCGACGCTTGCGTCGACGAGGATGACGTTCGGGTCGTCGGCGCGGTCGACCAGCAGCCGGTCCAGGGCGAACACGGCAGCGCCGAGCAGGAGGAAGTGCAGCAGGGGCTCCCGGCACCACCGGGGCAGGGTGAATCCGGAGCGACGATCAACCGGGTGGACGGCAGGC
>JBILUV010000233.1:0-5746 GCA_044370825.1 Burkholderiales bacterium
CCGTGGTCAAGATGGAGCAAGCCACCCAGATCTCGAAGGGATGGGAACTCAAGGACCTCCAGAAGGCCCTGGAGGCGGGTGCCATCACCCGCGAGGAATTCGACCAGATCAAGCAGAAGCTGCTGAAACGCAAGCACTGAGCGTACGCACGATCAGTCGTCCTCTAGCGGCTGCCCGGGAAACAGCACGTCCGCGAAGCCGAAGCTGCGCAGGTCGAGGATGCGCATGGGGTACAGGATGCCGATCAGGTGGTCGCACTCGTGCTGCACCACCCGTGCGTGGAAGCCTTCGGCCACGCGGTCGATCGGCTGACCGGCGAGATCCCTCCCCCGATAACGAAGCCGCGTGAAGCGCGGCACCAGGCCACGCATGCCCGGGACCGACAGGCATCCCTCCCACCCGTCTTCCATGTCGTCGGACAGCGGATCGAGCTCCGGATTGAGCAGCGCGGTGAAGGGGATCTCGTCGCTGTCCGGGTAGCGCGGGCTCCTGAAGCCGCCGAAGATCACGACCTGCAGGTCAACGGCGATCTGGGGCGCGGCCAGACCCGCGCCGTTCATGTGCTTCATGGTGTCCAGCATGTCCGCCACGAGCGCCTCGAGCTCCGGGGTTCCGAAATGTTCCACCGGCCTGGCTTCGCGCAACAGGCGGGGGTCCCCCATGCGGATCACCTCACGGATGGCCAATTCGCTTCACCGTCTCGGCCAGCACCCGGCGCGCCCGGGTCACGCTCTGCTCCATCACTGCCATGATCTGCTCCATCGAAATGCCTTCGCGGCTGTCGCCCCGCCCTGCCGCGTGGTTCACCGAAACGGCCAGCGTCGCGTAGGCGATCGAAAGTTCACGCGCCAGCGCCGCCTCCGGCATGCCCGTCATGCCCACCATGGTGGCACCGTCGCGCTCGAGGCGGTCGATCTCGGCCGCCGTCTCCAGCCGGGGACCCTGGGTGGTGGCGTACACGCCTCCGTCCACGACCGGCTCTCCGAGGGACTGTGCCGCATCCAGGATGGACTGGCGCAGGGCATGATCGTAAGGGTGTGTGAAATCGATGTGGGTGACCGGCTGATCGACGCCGTCGAAAAAAGTGCTCCGCCGGCCCCAGGTGTAGTCGAGGATCTGCGCCGGCACTACCAGCACCCCCGGGCCAAGCGCCGGGCTGATGCCCCCCACGGCGGCCACGGCCAGCAACCGCTGCACCCCCTGGGTGTGCAAGGCCCAGATGTTGGCCCGGTAGTTCACCTGGTGCGGGGGAATGGAGTGGCCGGCGCCGTGGCGCGGCAGGAACACGACCTCGTGCTCCCCGATGAGACCGAAGGTCAGTGCCCCAGAGGGCTCCCCGTAGGGCGTACGCACGACCTGCCGGCGCGACTCCGCCAGTTCCGGCCAGCGCGTCACCCCGGTACCCCCGATGATGCCGATGATCCCGCCGTTCACGCCGACGCTCCCATCGCATAGATGGCGGGCAGGTTGCGCCACGTACCCTCGACGTCCATGCCGCAGCCGAACACGTACCGGTCCGGCACCTCGAAACCCACGAAGTCCGCGCGCACAGGTTTGTCGCGCCCGGTGCGCTTCTCGCACAGCACCGCGACCTGCACTTCGGCCGCGCCGGCATGCCTGAGGCTCTCGAGGATCGCGGCCAGGGTGTGCCCTTCATCCAGGATGTCGTCGAGAACGAGCACCGGTCGCCCACGCACCGACTCGGGCGGCGCGACCTTCCAGACGATGGTTGCTCCCCCCATGGTCCCCTGATAGCGGGTGGCGTGCAGGTAATCGAACTCCAGCGGGAAATCGAGCCTCGGCAGCAACTGCCCGGCGAGAAACACCGCCCCACGCATGACCATCAGCACCACCGGAAAGCGCCCGCCGAGTTCGACCGTGATGCCGGCGGCGAGGCGGTCGAGAGCGCGCGACACCTCTGAGGCCGACCGGATCATCTCCGCCCGTGCGAGCAGCCGCCTTGCTTCGTCGTCCGACATCATGTGGCTCAGGCCAGCTTGGTGCGCACCATTTCGGCCGCAAATGCCGCGAAATCCTCGCCCACCTCGGGGTGACGCAGCGCATAGACGAAATTCGCCATGAGGTAGCCAAGCTTGGAGCCGCAGTCGTAGCGCGTGCCGGCGAACTCCAGAGCCAGCACGTGCTCGACGTCCAGGAGCCGGGCGATGCCATCTGTGAGCTGGATCTCTCCACCCGTCCCCCGTCCGATGCGCTCCAGGAAGTCGAACAGCCGTGGCGTGAGGATGTAGCGGCCGACCACCGCCAGGTTCGACGGCGCGTCCTCCGGCCTGGGCTTCTCCACCATGCCGGTGATGCGATGCAGCCCGTCGGAGATGGGCTCGTTGCGGATCACGCCGTACTTGTTCGAATCCTCCGGCAGTATGGTCTGTACCGCCAGCACGGAATTGCGACGCTCGGCGAACACGTCGACCATCTGTTGCAGGGTGGACGGCGCGGCATCGATCAGGTCGTCGGCGAGGATGACGGCGAACGGCTCGCGCCCGACCACCGGCCGTGCGCACAGCACCGCGTGACCCAGGCCCAGCGCCTCGGGCTGGCGGACGTAGATGCAGCTGACGTCCGAGGGCACGATCTTGCGCACACAGTCGAGCAGCGCGGTGCGTCCCTTGGCCTCGAGTTCGGTCTCCAGCTCGTAGGCCTTGTCGAAGTGGTCCTCGATCGCCCGCTTGTTGCGGCCGGTGATGAACACCAGCTGCGTCATACCGGCGGCGACCGCCTCCTCCACCGCGTGCTGGATGAGGGGCTTGTCGACGATCGGCAGCATCTCCTTGGGGCTGGCCTTGGTCACCGGCAGGAATCGTGTCCCCAGCCCGGCCACCGGAAACACCGCCGTCTTGATCGGTCCCGTCATGCGTTCTCCCTGTCATGTTGCCGGTCCGGGGCATCCGTTCCGAGCAGGTCCAACAACGCGCCCTCGTCGATGATCCTGAGACCAAGCGACTGCGCTTTTTCGAGTTTGCTGCCGGCTTCCGCCCCGGCGACGACGAAATGCGTGCGCGCCGATACGCTGCCCGCCACCTTGCCACCCTGCGCCTCGATCATCGCCCTGGCCTGATCGCGTGACAGCCCAGGCAGTGTGCCGGTGAGCACGAAGGTCAGACCCGAGAGTGGTGCGGCAGCCGCCACCGGCGCCTGTACCGGCCAGCTGACATGCCGCCGCAGCGCGTCGATCACCTCGCCGTTGTGCGGCTGCGCGAAGAAGTCGAGGATGCTCTGCGCCACCACCGGCCCGACGTCCGACACGTGCGTGAGCTGTTCCAGACCAGCCGCCCGCAGTGGCGTCAGGTCTCCGAAGTACCGGGCGAGGTCCCGGGCGGTGGCTTCACCGACGTTGCGGATGCCGAGTCCAAACACGAACCTTGCCAGAGTGGTGTTACGGCTTTGCTGAATCGCCGCGACCAGATTGGCCGCAGAGCGCTCGCCCATCCTGTCCAGGCGGGACAGGGTGGCAGCATCGAGGACGTACAGGTCCGCCGGGGTGCGCACCATCTCGCGATCCACCAGCTGGTCCACCAGACGTTCGCCCAGACCCTCGATGTCCATGGCCCGTCGGGATGCGAAATGCAGCAGCGCCTGCTTGCGCTGGGCCTGGCAGAACAGGCCGCCGACGCAACGGCGTACCGCCCCCCCCTCCTCCCGGATGGCGGCGGAGCCGCATACCGGACAACGCTCCGGGAGCTCGAACACCGGGCCGCGCTCCCTCGAGGGGTCCGGGACCACCCGGACCACCTCGGGGATGACGTCGCCGGCACGCCGCACCACCACGGTGTCGCCGACGCGCACGTCCTTGCGCCTGACTTCGTCCTCGTTGTGCAGGGTGGCGTTGGTGACGGTGACACCACCCACGAACACCGAGCGCAGCCTTGCCACCGGGGTAAGTGCGCCGGTGCGCCCGACCTGGACCTCGATGCCCTGCACCTCGGTCATCTCCTCTTCGGGCGGATACTTGTGGGCGATGGCGAAACGCGGCGCCCGCGAGACGAAACCGAGTTGTTCCTGCCTGCGCAACTCGTCGACCTTGTAGACGACGCCGTCGATCTCGTAGGGAAGAGTGCCGCGCCGAGCGCCTACGCTGCGGTAATAGTCCAGCAGGCCGGCGAGTCCGATGGCCAAGGCGCGCTCGGGACTGACCGGAAAACGCAGGCCCGCGAGCCAGTCCATGATGGTGCTGTGGCGGTCCAGGCCTTCGGGCAGCACGCTGGCGTTGCCGATGCCGTAGGCGAAGAAGGACAGACGCCTGCCCGCGGTCACGCGCGGGTCGAGCTGCCGCAGGGCGCCGGCGGCGGCGTTGCGCGGATTGGCAAACAGGCGCTCATCGCGCATTCGCTGCCCGGCGTTGAGACGCTCGAACTCGCGCCGCGTCATGAGCACCTCCCCGCGCACCTCGAGCAAGGGCGGAACACCGCTGGCCTCCAGACGCAACGGGATGCTGCGCACAGTGCGCAGGTTTGCGGTGACATCCTCACCCGTGCTGCCGTCGCCTCGGGTGGCGCCGCGCACCAGGACCCCCGCCTGATAGGTGAGGCTGATGGCAAGCCCATCGAACTTTGGCTCGACCGCGTATTCGACGATGTCGGCCCCGGTCGCCTCGCGCACGCGACGATCGAAGGCCTCGACATCCTCGTCCGTGAAGGCGTTGTTGAGGGACAGCATCGGGACCGAGTGGGGTGCCGGCGCAAATGCCTCCGAGGGTGCGGCACCCACGCGCGAGGTCGGGGAATCGGCGCTCACCGCCTCGGGGTATTGCGCCTCCAGCGCCTGCAGACGCTGGAACAGACGGTCGTATTCGGCGTCCGGCACGTCCGGCGCGTCGAGCACGTAGTAGCAGTAGTTGTGGTGCTCCAGACTGCGCCGCAGCGAATCGATCTCCGCCTGCGTCGCCGGATCCGGCGCCAACAGGAGAACAGACCGGTGGCGGTGTCTCCGCCCGCGGGGATGCCGGCCTGCTCCATGGTCACGTAGACCCCTGCGAGCAGCTTGCGGATCGCGCTGAGCCCGTTGTCGTCCAGAGGACGGCGGTTGTCGTCGACGATGAAGCCGTCCAGCGATTCGGCGAAACGCTTGGCGAGCTGCACCATGCGATCGTACGAAGAGATGCCGCCACTGGCGCGCGGAACGTCGAGCAGGAAGGTGATGCCGGTGGTGGTCAGCCCCTTGATGCTGTCGGGAAAGAAGGGCTCGGCGGCCTGGTTGTCCAGGGTGAACTCGGTCTGGCCCGCACCATCCTCACCGTGGAAGATGCCGTCGGCCCGCAGCCTCAGCCCGCTGCCCTCGGCGAGCGCACGGATGCTGGTACCCTGAAACATCTGTCCGGAACGGGCTACCACCGACAGGCCGATGGCCATGTCCACCTCGCCGCAAAAGGCATCGAGTTCCTGGGCGCGCTTCTCCATCAGCCCCGCGTCGGGGACGACGATCTCCGCGCCGGTGTCACGGGCGAGTTGCGTCATCTGGGAGATGAACGCATCGAGCTCGATACGGCTCGTCACGGCCTGACGGTCCGCGAGCAGCAACGCGGCACGCAGGTGGCGGTAGCGTCCGTCGGCGGTCTCATCCAGCGCCTGCCAGCCGCTGCCGGACTCGTCGAACCCCGCGATGCGCACGGGCCTGCCCACGCCACCGGCGACTCGGGTGAGGTCGTCGAGAAAAACCGCATCGAACGACGCACCTCGGCGGACCTCCGCAACGCACTCCACGGGGCAATCGACGGGCTCAGCCCCCCGCG
>JBILUV010000036.1:0-19133 GCA_044370825.1 Burkholderiales bacterium
CCATCGGCGATGCCGCGCGCTGACGCGTCGACGGCATTGATGAGCACGTGCTGCTCGCCGGCGTGCGCGAGTTGCCGGCGCAGGTTGGCGTAACCGGAGTTCAGGAAGGCGTGGCTCTTGGACGAGATCAGCGACAGCGGGTAGCCGCCTGCCGTCTGCGGCGCCGTCCAACCAGGTAGCGGGTCAACCAGCGAGCCGTCCTGGAACTCGTTCGAGCCCTGGCGGAACACAGGCAGCACGAAATTGCCTCCAGCGGCCATGGAGGCCTTCAGCTCCACCTTGCCCGAGGGTGTGGGGAAGCCCCCCTGTGCATGCGGCGCGTACTGATCGGGCGCGGGCAGGTTGAGCCGTGCCCAGCCTTCGCGCTTGAGCCGCTCCAGCGTGATGCCCTGCAGGACGGGGGCCGTCCAGTCATAGGCCCGCTCGGCAAGCTCCTCGTCCGAGTAGCTGAACTGCGGGTCGTCGAAACCCATGGCCCGCGCCAGCCGGCGGAACAGCTCGGTGTTGGGCACGGCCTCGCCGATCGGGTCGATCCAGGGGTTGTTGAGCGTGAAGTACAGGTGGCCCCAGGAGAACATGAGGTCGAACTGCTCTGCCTGGGTAGTCGCGGGCAGCACGATGTCCGCGTAGCGCGCGGTGTCGGTCATGAACTGCTCGCTGACCACGGTGAACAGGTCCTCGCGCGCGAGGCCGCGGCGGATGCGGTCCTGCTCGGGCGCGACCACCATCGGGTTGGCGTTGTAGACGAACAGGGAACGGATGGCCGGAGCGCCGGGTTGCTCCCCCTCGAGGACCCGGCCGATGAGCCACTGGTTGAGGACCGGCGTGCCGGGGCGCACCCACTCCGGTCGCATGAGGTTCTCCCACCGGATGGGGAAGGCCCACAGCGGCAGCTGCAGGATTCCGCCGCCGGGCCGGCGCCACGCGCCGACCAGGGCCGGGAGACAGGACAGCGCGCGCACGGTCTGGCCGCCGTTGGCGTTGCGCTCGATCGCGACCCCGATGCGGATGGCCGAGGGCTGTGACCGAGCGTATTCACGGGCGAGCCGGCGCACGTCGTCCGCCGGCACACCCGTGATCGCGCTGACGTGCTCGGGCGTGTACTCGGCCGCTCGCGCCGCGAGCTCGTCGAAGCCGGTGGTGTATTGCTCGACGTAGTCGCGGTCGACCAGATTCTCGGCGACGATGACGTGGATCATGCCCATGGCCAGCGCCGAGTCCGTGCCGGGTCGGATGGCGATGTGCCAGTCGGCCGCCTGGGCGGAACGCGTGCGCACCGGGTCGACCACCACCACCCTGGCGCCGCGCTTCTGCGCTTCGGCGATGAAGGGCCACATGTGGGTGTTGGTACTCTGCGGGTTGCAGGCCCACAGCACGATGTACTTCGAGTGCTGAAGGCTTTCCGGGTCCATGCCTGCGGTCGGGCCGAGGGTCATGATGTAGCCGGTGCAGGCGCCCGAGTCGCAGAAGGTGCGCTCGCTGATGGTGGCGCCGAGCTTGTTGAAGAACGGGTCGCCGACGTTGAGCCCGTTGAGTGTGCCCTGAGTGCCGAGGTAGCTGTAGGGCAGGATCGCCTGCGGGCCGCTCTCGTCGATGATCTCGCGCCAGCGGCCGGAGATGGTGTCGAGTGCCTCCCGCCAGGAGATCGGCTCGAACTCTCCGCTGCCCTTCGGTCCGCTGCGCCGCAGTGGCGTCAGGACGCGGTCCGGGCTGTGGACCCGCTCCTCGTAGTGGTTGACCTTCACGCACAGGCGCCCGGCGGTGAACGGGTGAGCGGGGTTGCCCTGGACGCTTTTTACCTCGTTACCGACCACCGTCGCCACCATGGCGCAGGTGTCGGGACAATCGTGGGGGCAGGCCCCCAGCACCGTGCGTTCTGCGTCTGCCATGGCGAATCCCCTTTGAGTGTGCGACCCCCGCGACGTCGCGGTATGGCCGCCATTGTCTCCATCAGCACGGCCGTGGTGCTTGCCCTGAACGGCACCAGGACTTGACTGAAACGGTCCTGCCCCATTGACAGCGTTGCGGGCGCGCCCCAAATTCCCGCAAGCGCCGGACCCGGCGTGCGACACTCGAACGTGCACCGATGCGGCTTGCTCCACAGTCAGAGGTCGATCCTGCCAGCTCCGCGTTGCGGCGCCTGAGGGAGGACGTCGTCCGCTCCGAGGATCTGACGTCACTGTCGACCGATCAGGTGCGGCCGCAGGAGAGACTCGACTACTGGCGCGAGATGGTCCTGCGCATGTTCGCCGATGTGGAAATCACCTCGCACGTGGACCAGGGCTTCCACGGCCACATGCGCACACGGTTCGTCGATGGCGTGCGCTTCACCGTGGTGGACGCAGCCTCTCAGGGCGTGGCGCGACGCCACCCCGAAGCGCGCGAGCACTATGAGGACTGCTACTTCGCGGTGCTCATGCTGGCGGGCTCCCAGTGGCTCGAGCAGGACGGCCGGCAGGTTCTGTTGCGGCCGGGGGACTTCGCTTTCTACGACGGCGCGCGGCCGCACAGCCTCACCTTCAGCCGGCACTGGGGGGAGCTCATCCTCAACATCCCCCGCCCGCTGCTGGACCGTGAACTGGGTGGCGCCGGTGGGCTCACCGCCACCCGCGCGGTCTGCGATCGTGGCGCGGGGGCGCTGTTGCGAGGACATCTGGCCTGTCTTGCCCAGGAACTCGGCGCACTGGACCGCGATGACCTCGCACGTCTGTCCCGGTCGACCCTCGGGCTCATCGCCGCGGCGATGGCTCATGCCGGCGGGCGGGTCGAGGTTCGCGGGCGCGACCAGACGCTGATCCGCGCCAAGGCGCTGGTGGAACGCAGTCTCGACGACCCCAGCCTCGATGCGCCGCGCATCGCCGCGGCCCTCGGCATCTCGACCCGCTACCTGAACAAGCTGTTCGAGGCGGAGCACACATCGCTGATGCGCTTCGTGCTTGCAAGACGCCTGGAGCGCTGTCGCGACGATCTGCTCGACCCGGCCTGCAGCGCTCACTCCGTGAGTGACATCGCCCTGCGCTGGGGCTTCAACGACCTGTCCCACTTCAGCCGCGTGTTCCGCGCCCGTTTCGGCGAATCGCCCCGGGAGTGCCGACGGCTGGTCGGCCGCGGTGGGGCCGGGAGCCGACCGACCGGCGCCTGATCCCAGACCACGACCCGCGCGCGCCCGCGAGACAGCCGTCGCCCGCACCGCGATGGGGCGTGACCGCGATGCGGGGCACCGGTGGGGTGCGTCATGCCGGGCTGATTGCAGCGCTTCTGCGAGGAAAACGCCTGCGTCGTCAGGGCCAATACCCTTCAGGCACGGCGGTTGCACACAAACTTGCATACAAGCCGCGGCGGTCGATCTGATCGCCACCCCGTGTGCAGCACAGTCCCCCTGACAGGAGCTCCCCGATCATGGATTCCCGCAAGCCCGATTTCTCGCGCCGCACCGTTCTCCGCACCCTCGCTCTCGGTGGCACTGCCGCCGTCCTCGCTCCCACCTGGATGCGCCAGGCCATGGCGGCCGACAAGATCACCGTGGGTGTGATCTACGTCGGTCCGAAGGATGACTACGGCTACAGCCAGGCGCAGGCGCAGGCCGCTGCTGCCATCAAGAAGCTGCCCGGCGTCACCGTGGTGGAGCAGGAGAAGGTCGCCGAGACCACCGACGTGCAGAAGGTGATGGCGTCGATGATCGAGGAGGATGGCGCGACGCTGATTTTCCCGACCTCGTTCGGCTACTTCGACCCGCACATGCTGAAGATGGCGGAGAAGTACCCGAAGGTGCGCTTTGCCCACTGCGGTGGCCTGTGGACCCAGGGCAAGCACCCGGCCAACACCGGCAGCTACTTCGGCTACATCGACGAATGCCAGTATCTGAACGGCATCGCCGCCGGCCACGCCTCGAAGAGCGGCAAGCTCGGCTTCATCGCCGCCAAGCCCATCCCTCAGGTGCTGCGCAACATCAATGCCTTCACCCTCGGCGCCCAGAGCGTCAACCCCAAGATCACCACGCAGGTGATCTTCACCGGCGACTGGCTGCTCCCGGTCAAGGAGGCCGAGGCGGCAAACAGTCTCATCGACCAGGGCGTGGACGTGATCACCATGCACGTGGACAGCCCGAAGGTGATCGTCGAGACCTGCGAGCGCCGTGGGATCTTCGTCTGCGGTTACCACGCCGACCAGTCTGCGCTGGCGCCGAAGGGCTATCTCACCGGTGCCGAGTGGAACTGGCTGACCCCGTATACCGAGCACGTGAGGGCTGCGCTGGCCGGCAAGCCGATGCTGAACTTCCAGCGCGGCGGTCTGAAGGAAGGCTTCGTCAAGACCTCGGCCTATGGCAAGGCGGTGTCGGACGGCGCGCGCAAGCAGGCTGACGGCGTGAAGGTGCAGATGACGAAGGGCGACTACGCGATCTTCAAGGGACCGCTCAAGGACAACACCGGCAAGGTGGTGATCCCCGGTGGTACGGTCCAGAAGCAGACCGACATCGTTCTGGAGCAGATGAACTACCTGGTGGCAGGCGTCATCGGCAAGGTCTGAGTCATCGGCGTCGCGGCGGGGCGTTACCGCCCCTGCCGCAGCACACTGCATCATGACAATCGCAACTCCCGTGACGGTCCCTGCCGCCGCTTCTGCAGCGCCGACGTCCGCCGATACCGGCGGGCGCTGGCGTGCGACGGCCGAGGCCATCGCGCTGCCTCTGGCGGCATTGGCGCTGGCGCTGGTGTTGTTCGGCATGTTCATGGCTGCGGTCGGCAAGGATCCGCTCGAGGTCTTTCACCTCATCTACAAGGGCGGCTTCAGCAGCGCCTTTGCCTGGCAGAACACGCTCCAACGGGCTGCCCCGCTCGTGCTCACGGCGCTGTGTGTGGCGCTGCCGGCGCAGGCCGGACTGATCGTGATCGGAGGCGAGGGGGCCCTGGTGGTAGGCGCGTTGGCAGCCGCCTTCGTCGGGCAGCTGCTCGATGGCCTCGCGCCGCCAGCGGTGCAGGTCGGCATGGCGTCCGCCGGCATGGTGATGGGCGGGCTGTGGATTGCGGGCAGCGGCGCGCTGCGCCAGTACCGCGGTGTCAACGAAACCATCAGCAGTCTGCTGCTGACCTACATCGCGATTGCCCTGTTCAATCACTTCGTCGAAGGCTCGCTGCGTGACCCGGCGAGCCTGAACAAGCCTTCCACGCTCCCCATCGGCGAGCACAACATGGTGGGCGCACTGCCCGGGCTGGACGTGCACTGGGGGCTGGGCTACGGCGTAGTCTTCTGCGTCCTTGCCTTCATCCTTGTCCGGGCCACCACCCACGGCTTCGCGCTGCGCGTGGTGGGCGGCAACGTGCGGGCCGCCCGCCTGGTGGGTCTGCCGGTGAACCGTCTGGTGCTGGCTGCGTGTTTCCTCGGGGGGGCCGCCGCCGGTCTCGCGGGGATGGCCGAGGTGGCGGCCGTGCACGGCACCGCGAACGCCTCCCTCATAGCGGGCTACGGCTACGCCGGCATCCTGGTGGCGTTCATCGCGAGACACAACCCGCTGGCCATCGTGCCGGTGGCGATCCTGCTCGGCGGCATCAACGCCAGTGGCGGCATGCTGCAGCGGCGTCTGGAACTGCCCGACGCGACCGTGCTGGTGCTGCAGGGCATCGCCTTCATGACCATCCTGGCGTCGGAGGCGTGGTATGGGCGGCTGCGCATCTTCCAGCCGGAGGAGCGGTCATGAGTGCCCGTCGGGTCACTGTGAGCAACGCGGAGGTGCCATGGACGGCGGCCTAGGCTGGTGGGGCGTTGCGGTGGCCGTGCTGGGCGGTGCCTTGCGCGTGAGCACGCCCTTCCTGTTCGTGAGTCTCGGCGAATGCCTCACCGAGAAGAGCGGTCGCATCAACCTCGGACTCGAGGGTGTGCTCGTGATGGGCGCGATGGGCGGATACGCCGTGTCCCTGCACACCGGCAGTCCCTGGCTTGGCGTCCTGGCGGCGGGCCTGCTGGGGCTGATGCTCGGCGTGCTGCACGCGCTGGTGTGCAACCTGCCCCGGGTCAACGACATCGCCGTGGGCATCGGCCTGATGCTGTTCGGTACCGGACTCGCCTTCTTCTTCGGCAAGCCCTATGTGCAGCCCAAGGCGCCATTGCTGCCAGCCATTCCGCTGGGTGCCTGGTCAGATCTGCCACAGGTCCACTCGGCGCTGCAGATCAACGTTCTGCTGCCCCTGGGACTGGTGCTTGCGCTGACCTTGCACTGGGCGCTGCGCAACACCCGCTGGGGTCTGGTGGTGCGCATGGTCGGTGACGGCGCGGATGCCGCGCGCGCCATGGGCTACAGCGTGGTCCGGGTGCGGCTCGCGGCCACCGCGGCCGGCAGCTTCCTTGCCGGTGTCGGCGGCGCGTTTCTCTCCCTGTATTACCCGGGCAGCTGGAACGAGGGGCTGTCGAGCGGTCAGGGATTGATGGCGGTGGCGCTGGTGATCTTCGCGCGCTGGCGTCCGCTGGCCTGCGTCTGGGCGGCATTGCTGTTCGGCGGCGCGGCCGCCCTCGGTCCGGCCCTGCAATCGGTTGGGGTGACCAGCGGCTACTACCTGTTCAACGCCGCGCCCTACGCGCTGACGCTGGTCATCATGGTGGCCACCTGCTCGACGCGCCGGACCCTCGCGGGTGCACCCGGCGAGTTGAGCGTCACGCGCTGACGACGATGCGCGGGTGTCTTTGGCGACGGCGCCACGGCGCCGTCCGGAATGTGGCAACGACAGATCGGAGGAAGAGCGGTGAACGGACTTGGTGGACTCAACAAATCGCCCTCGGGCGTGGTGATGGGACTGGTGCAGCTGCAGCTTCCGGTGGTGGCGACGCTGGAGCAGCTCGCCGCCCAGACGCAGCGCATCTGCGACCTGGTGGCCAAGGCCAGGCGCAACATGTCGTCGCTGGACCTGGTGGTGTTCCCGGAGTACGCCCTGCACGGGCTGTCGATGGACACCAACCCTGAGATCATGTGCCGCATGGACGGGCCCGAGGTGGCGGCGTTCCGCAAGGCCTGCGTGGACAACCGGGTGTGGGGCTGTTTCTCGATCATGGAGCACAACCCGCAGGGCAATCCCTTCAACGCCGGCATCATCATCGACGACCAGGGCGACATCCAGCTCTACTACCGCAAGCTTCACCCCTGGGTCCCGGTCGAACCCTGGGAGCCCGGCGACCTCGGCATTCCGGTGTGCACCGGGCCCAAGGGCGCGAAAATCGCGCTCATCATTTGCCACGACGGGATGTTCCCGGAGATGGCGCGCGAGTCGGCCTACAAGGGTGCGGAGATCATGATCCGCACCGCCGGCTACACCGCGCCGATCCGCCAGAGCTGGAAGTTCACCAACCAGTCCAACGCCTTCTGCAACCTGATGGTGACCGCGAGCGTGTGCATGTGCGGTTCGGACGGCACCTTCGATTCGATGGGCGAGGGCATGTTCTGCAACTTCGACGGCAGCATCATCGCCGAGGGCGGTGGCCGCCCGGACGAGATCATCACCTGCGAGGTGCGGCCCGACCTGGTGCGGGAAGCACGCCGCCACTGGGGCGTGGAGAACAACATCTACCAGTTCGGCCATCGGGGCTACGTTGCGGTGAAGGGCGGCGCACAGGACTGCCCCTACACCTACATGCACGATCTTGCGAAGGGCGCCTATCGGTTGCCGTGGGAGGCCGAGGTGGTGCACGTCGATGGCACCTCCTGCGGATTCGCCGCGCCCACCCGCGAGTACTCGCCCGCCACGGAGGGGGAGCGCAAGCATGGCTGAGACTGACGCCGCCGGCGCGTTCGTCGCCGCCGACCCCTACCCCTGGCCCTACGATGGCGACCTGCGACCCGACAACACGGCGCTGGTGGTGATCGACATGCAGACCGATTTTTGCGGCATCGGCGGGTATGTCGACAAGATGGGCTACGACCTTTCGCTTACGCGGGCGCCCATCGAGCCCATCCGGCGCACCATGGCGGCGATGCGGGCGCGGGGCTATCACATCATCCATACGCGCGAGGGCCACCGCCCCGATCTTTCCGACCTGCCCGACAACAAGCGCTGGCGCTCCCGCCGCATCGGCGCCGGCATCGGCGACCCGGGGCCCTGCGGCCGGATCCTGGTGCGCGGGGAGCCGGGCTGGGAGATCATCCCCGAACTGGCGCCCGCACCGGGAGAGGTGGTGATCGACAAGCCGGGCAAGGGCTCGTTCTGCGCGACCGACCTCGAGCTCATCCTGCGGCTGCGCGGCATCCGCAACCTCGTGCTGACCGGCATCACCACCGACGTGTGCGTGCACACCACCATGCGCGAGGCCAACGACCGCGGCTTCGAATGCCTGCTGCTCGAGGACTGCACCGGCGCCACCGACCTGGGCAACCACCTCGCCGCGCACAAGATGATCAAGATGCAGGGCGGCGTGTTCGGGGCGGTCGCTTCGTCGTCGCAGCTGCTGGAGGCGCTGTAAGGTGCTCGCCGCCCGTCCGCTGCCCGTGACGCACCGGGCTGCCGAGGTCGATCTCGCCGGCATCACCAAACGCTTCGGTGCCTTCACCGCGCTGGAGGACGTCTCCCTCCGGGTGCGTGCCGGGTCGTTTCACGCGCTGCTCGGCGAGAACGGCGCGGGCAAGAGCACGCTGGTGAAGTGCCTGGTGGGCTACCACCCGCCTGATGCCGGCACGATCCAGGTCGATCGACGCGAGCGCCAGATCGACACGCCGCACGCCGCGCACGCCCTGGGCATCGGCATGGTCTACCAGCACTTCACGCTGGTGCCAAGCATGAGCGTGGCGGAGAACCTCGTGATGGCCCGGGACGACGTGCCCGCGGTGGTGAGCTGGCGGCGCGAGCGGCGCCGGCTCGCGGAGTTCATGCGTTCCGTACCCTTCCAGCTGGATCTCGATGCGCCGATCGCCTCGCTGGCCGCGGGCGAGAAGCAGAAGGTGGAGATCCTCAAGCTTCTCTACCTGCGCCGGCGCTTCATGATCCTGGACGAGCCGACCTCGGTGCTCACGCCCCAGGAGGCGGACGAGGTGCTCGGACTGCTGCGCTACATGGTGCGCGCGGGTGACATCAGCGTGCTGCTCATCACGCACAAGTTCCGCGAGGTCATGGCCTTCGCCGAGCGGGTGTCGGTGCTGCGCCGCGGGCGAATGGTGGGCGAGGGCGACGTGACCGATCTCGATGCCGCGCAGCTGGCCCACATGATGATGGGGGATCGCGAGGCGGCGGAGCCGCCGAGGCGCCCGGCACACGCGGTGGTGCAGGGGGCGGTGCGCCTGTCGATCCGCGACCTGCGCGTCAACGACGACGCTGGCCTGCTTGCCGTCGACGTCGCGGCGCTGGATGTGCGTGCGGGCGAGATCGTCGGCGTGGCCGGCGTCTCGGGCAACGGTCAGCGCGAGCTGATGGAGGCACTCACCGGACAGCGTGCGGCGGAATCCGGGACGCTCCGGGTGCACGGCGAGCCCTTCCGGCCACGGCGGGGGGAGATGGCGCGACACCGCGTGTTCAGCCTGCCTGAGGAGCCGCTGCGCAACGCATGCGTGCCGGGCATGTCGGTGGCGGAGAACATGGCGCTGCGGGACTTCGACCGAGCGCCGCTCGCCAGAGGGCCGTGGCTGCGGCGTGGCCGCATGGTCGGGGCAGCGCGGGCGCGCATCGCCGAATACCGGGTCAAGACGCGCGGGCCACACGCCGCGATCCGCACGCTCTCGGGCGGCAACGTGCAGCGCGCGGTGCTCTCGCGCGAGCTATCTGCTGACGTGTCGCTGCTGCTGGCGGCCAATCCGGTGTTCGGCCTCGACTTCGCCGCGGTCGCGGACATCCATGCGCGCATCCTGGCGGCGCGGGATGCCGGTGCCGCCGTGTTGCTCGTAAGCGAGGATCTGGACGAGCTTCTGGAACTGGCCGATCGCATCGTCGTGATGTTCGACGGCCGGCTGGTGCACGAGACCACGCGCGCCGCGGCCGACTTCGGCGTCATCGGTCGCAGCATGGCCGGCCATCACGCCTGAGGCCGCGCCAGCTCACTCTGGAGGAATGTGCCGACATGACCATCACCGTGGCTGATGCCGCACCCCACCCCTTCCGCTTCGACCCCCGCAGCACGGCTCTGGTGGTGATCGACATGCAGCGCGATTTCCTCGAGCCCGGCGGCTTTGGCGAGATGCTGGGCAACGACGTCTCGCGCCTGGGGGCGATCGTTCCGACCGTCGCGCGGCTGCTGATGGTGTGCCGCGGTGCCGGGATGAGCATCGTGCACACGCGGGAGTCGCACCTGCCGGACCTGTCGGACTGCCCGCCGGCGAAGCGCGAGCGCGGCAGTCCGCGCATGCGCATCGGTGACCCGGGACCGATGGGACGCATCCTGGTGCGTGGCGAGCCAGGCAACGCGATCGTGGAGGCCGTGGCGCCGCTGCCGGGAGAGGTCGAGATCGACAAGCCGGGCAAGGGCGCTTTCCACGCCACCGGTCTGGAGGTCATCCTGCGGGCGCGGGGCATCACGCACCTCATCTTCGCCGGGGTCACCACCGAGGTGTGCGTGCAGAGCTCCATGCGCGAAGCCAACGACCGCGGGTACGATTGCCTGCTGGTGGAGGATGCGACGGAAAGCTATTTCGAGCAGTTCAAGCGTGCGACGCTGGAGATGATCTGTGCCCAGGGCGGGATCGTCGGCTGGACGGCCAGCTTCGCGCAGCTGGAGCGGGCGCTCGGTGCGACGGAGGATGTTTGAGCAAATGAACACGAAGAATCTGGCCCGGCAGGACGTCGCCGTTGAGGACGTCGAGCCGTTCGTGCGCGCCGGCTGCGGCGCCCTCGGACTCGAGCTGGACGAGACGGCGCTGCAGCGCGTGGCCGGCATGTTCGCGCTGAATGCGCGCATCGCCTCGCTGGTCATGTCTTTCGACCTGCCCGAGGCCGAGGACCCCTTGCCGCTGACGCGACTGGATTGACATGGAAGACGCATTTGTCCTGGCGCGGGAAATCCGCGACGGAACCCGGACTGCCGAGGCGGTGGTCGGTGAAACGCTCGCCACCATCGGCGCGCGCGATGGCGACCTGAACTGCTTCACCGCGGTGCTGGCGGAGCGGGCCCTTGCCAGGGCGCGTGCCGTCGACGAGGACAGGCATGCCGGCCGCGCCCGCGGGCCGCTCGCCGGTGTGCCGTTCGCGGTGAAGAACCTGTTCGACGTGGCCGGGCTGACCACGCTGGCTGGTTCGCGTACGCTGGCGGACCGTCCGCCGGCCGCACGCGACGCCACCCTGGTGTCGCGGCTGTGCGATGCCGGTGCAGTGCTGGTTGGCGCGCTCAACATGGATGCCTACGCCTACGGCTTCACGACCGAGAACAGCCACTACGGGCCGACGCGCAATCCCTGGGATCGGGAGCGCATCGCAGGCGGATCCTCCGGCGGCTCGGCGGCCGCGGTGGCGGCGGGTCTGGTGCCGATCAGCCTGGGCTCGGATACCAATGGGTCCATACGCGTGCCGGCGTCACTGTGCGGCGTGTTCGGGTTGAAGCCCACCTTCGGGCGCCTGCCGCGTACCGGGTCGTATCCCTTCGTCGCGGATCTCGACCACCTGGGGCCGTTCACCACTTCCGCGCGGGATCTCGCCCTTGTGTATGACCTCCTGCAGGGCCCGGACGCGTCTGATCCCGCCTGCACGCGGCGTGCGGCCGAGCTGGTGACGCCCGTCCTGGACGTCGGCGTTGAAGGCCTGCGCGTCGGGCGGCTGACGGGTTACTTCGACCGCTGGGCGGGTGCGCAGGCGCGCCAGGCGTCGGAGCTCGCCGCTCGGGCGCTCGGCGCTGTCGGCGAGGTCGAGCTGCCCGAGGTGGAACGGGCCCGCGCCGCAGCCTTCGTGGTCACCGCGTCCCAGGGCGGGGCACTGCGGCTTCCGGAACTGCTCGGCCGCTACGAGGAGATGGAGCCGCATTCGCGTGACCGGCTCGTGGCGGGGGCCATGATGCCGGCGGCCTGGCTGGTGAAGGCGCAGAAGCTGCGCGCCTGGTTCCTTCGCCAGGTGCTGGAGGTGTTCGAGGACTGGGACGTTCTGGTGGCGCCGGCGACGCCGGTGCACGCGACACCCATCGGCCAGGACTGGCTGGAACTGGACGGCCAGCATCTGCCGCTGCGTCCCAGCTTGGGGTTGCTGACGCAGCCCGTTTCCTGCATCGGCCTGCCGGTGGCGGTGGCGCCCATGGCTGGCCTCGGAGACCTTCCGGTCGGCGTGCAGCTCATCGCCGCTCCCTGGCGGGAAGACCTGTGCCTGCGCGCTGCGCGGGTACTGGAGCGCGCAGGGGTGGCCCGTTTCGTCACTCCCGGAGGAATCGCATGATCGCCATCAACCTGCCGCATGTGCTCGAGGAGGTGACGCGGGTGTTCGCGCGCTACGAGCATGCGCTGGTCACCAACGATGTCGCCACACTGGATGAGCTGTTCTGGAGCGATCCGCTGACGCTGCGCTACGGCATTGCGGAGAACCTCTATGGTCACGCGGAGATTGCGGGTTACCGGGCCGGTCGTCCGTCCGGCAATCTTGCGCGCACCGTCAGGCGTACCGTGATCACCACTTTCGGCGAGGCCATGGCCACCGCGAACATCGAGTTCGAGAGGCCGCCCGAGACGCGCATCGGGCGCCAGAGCCAGACCTGGGTGCGCATGCCCGAGGGCTGGCGCGTGGTGGCGGCACACGTGAGCTACATGGATCCGCGGTGATGGCAGCGTCCGCCGCGGGCGAGGCACTGGAGGGACCAAAGCGGATCAACCTGGCCCAGACGGTCTATCGCCACATCAAGGGAGACATCTTCGAATTCCGCCTCCTCCCGGGCGATCGCTTCACAGAGGGTCAGCTGGCGGAACGCCTGTCCGTCAGCCGCACGCCGGTGCGCGAGGCCCTGCAACGGCTCGAGAAGGAGGGCTACCTCGAGGTCCACTTCCGCAGCGGCTGGAGCGTGCGGCCGCTGGATTTCACCGAATTCGACCACCTCTACGACCTGCGCATCATCCTGGAGACGGCGGCCGTGCGGCAGTTGTGCGAGATGGATGAGCGACCCATGCTCGAGCCGCTGAAGGTGTCGTGGTTGGTGCCTCCTGCCGAACGCCTGGACGACGGCGCCCGGGTGTCGCGGATGGACGAGGAGTTTCATGCCGCGCTGGTGGCGGCGGCGGGCAATCCCGAGGTGGCCCGCTGTCACCGCGAAGTGACCGAGCGCATCCGCATCATCCGGCAGCTCGATTTCACCCAGACAGACAGGATCGGCACGACCTACCAGGAGCACGCCCAGATCCTGCGGGCCATCGCGCGCCGGCGGGCCGATCAGGCAGTGCTGCTGCTGCGCACCCACATCGAGACCAGCAAGGTCGAGGTGCGGCGCATCAGCCTGCACCAGCTCTACCTGGCCCGGCGGCGCTGAGCGAAGTCGGGGGGTCGGGGTATCGGCACGGCGGCCGCGGGCGCTTTGGCGCTCCCCGCTCGCGCGGGGCATATCGGCCCCAAAACCGGCCCAAAAATGCCCCTCTAACGCCGAAAAACGCTCGTTTTTAGGCTGTTTCCTCCATCAAATCAGAGGGTGTGCGAGGTCCGACCCCGATCAGGGGATTTGGGCGAGGGCTTCGACTTCGATGCGGGCGCCGGCTTCGACCAGGGCGGCGACGCCGACCAGGGTGCTGGCGGGCAGGTGGCCCTGGAGGTGGCGGTTGCGGATGTTGGCGATGACGATGCGGTCGGCGGGCTGCAGGTCGACGACGTAGGTGGTGAGCTTGACCACGTCGCGGAAGCTGGCGCCGGCGGCGGCCAGGGCGATGCCGAGGTTGGAGAAGACCTTGTCGGTCTGGGCCTCGAGGTCGCCCGGGGCGACGAGTTCGAGGTTCTCGTTCCAGGCGAGCTGGCCGCTCACGTGCACCAGGCGGCTCCCCGTGGATATCGCCACTTGGGAGAAGGTGCCGACGCGGGCGATGCCGGGCGGGTTGAGGAACAGGATTTCGGGTCGGGTCATGCGGGGCTCCGTGGAGGGTGGATGCAGGCGGGTCCGGCAGGCGCAGCGGTCACCTTGGCGCCTGCAGCGCGTCGAGCAGGGCGTCGTGGAAGCGGTCGGGCGCCTCCACCTGGGGCGAGTGCCCGAGGTCGGGGAATTCCACCAGCTTCGCGCCGGGGATGCTCGCCGCGGCGCGGCGCCCGAGCACCGGGTAGTCGCCGAGGCGTTGCGCGATCTCGGCCGGGGCGCGGGCGGCACCCGGTGCGGTGCGGTCCACGCCGCCGATGAACAGCACGGTCGGCACGCGCAGCCGCGGGAACTCGTAGAGCACCGGCTGGGTGAAGATCATCTCCATCGTGAGGGCCTGGTTCCAGGCGACGCGCTCGCGTCCGCTGCCGGCGTACAGGCCGGCGGCCATCTCCACCCACTGGTCGTACTCCGGCTTCCAGCGTCCGTTGTAGTAGTACTTGAGCTGGTAGTTGCGGATGGTCTCGGCGCTGGTGCGCAGCTCGCCACGATACATCTGGTCCACGCTGGCGTAGGGCACGCCTTCGGCCAGCCAGTCCTCCAGCCCCAGGGGGTTCACCATGACCAGTTGCTCCACCGCATCGGGGTGTATCAGCGCCAGGCGCGCGGCCAGCATGCCCCCCATGGAGTGCCCGACCACGACGGCGCGCGTGACGCCGCGCGATGCCAGCAGGGCCCGGGTGTTGACGGCGAGCTGATGGAAGGTGAACTGGTAATGCGCCGGTTTGGAGGATTTGCAGAACCCGATCTGGTCGGGCGCGATGACCCGGAACCCGGCCGCGGTCAGACGTCCGATGGTGGCGCCCCAGGTGGCGGCGCAGAAGTTCTTGCCGTGCAGCAGCACCACGGTGCGGCCGTTGGGAACGGCGGGCGCCACATCCATGAAGGCCATCGACAGCGACTGGCCCTGCGATTCGAGGGCGAAGCGCTGCACCTCGAAGGGGTAGTCGAAGCCCTCCAGTTCCTCGCCATAGGGGCCGGCGGCCAGCGCCGCCGGGAGGGGAATCCATAAAAGCATCTTCAGCAGGACCGACGCCCAGCGCATGGCGACCTCGTGTCGATGGGAACGGAGCCCGGGAAGTAGACACCTTCGGGGGCCGGCCGGCAACCGCCGCGAGGCCTGGCGTCGCCCGCAAGTCACCCGGGTTCATGCTCAAGGAATGGCCGGTCAGGTCGTTACCCGGAGGGTTTTGCCGGGGAAAAGACAAACATGCCGATCGATTCGCGAGCGAAATGCCTGGGTGCGGACGCCGGGTGCGCCGACACCTGGCGGGAGCACGTCCGGTGACGCCGGCCACTGCGCTGCCGGCAGTGGTCGGCGCGCTCGGCGAGGCGACAACGGTGATGGAGCCCCGCCGTCCCTACCGGACCTACCTTCTCATCCTTGCGCTGGTGGTGGTCGGCGCCACCCTGTCGCGCGTGGCCGCCTTCTCGTCCAATGAGTTCTCACTGATCTGGCCACCGGCCGGCATCGCCTTCGCAGCCCTGGAGTCACTCGGCCTCGTGGCCGCAGTGCCGGTGGCCCTGGGGCTCGGGCTCTGGGTGGCGGCCACCTACGCGGATACGCCGGTGCTGGTGCCCTTCGCCTTGGCTGCCGGCGTGCTCGGCCCCCTGGTCGGCGTTGACGTCCAGCGGCGGCTGATCGCGCGCGCCGCGGCACGGGGGCACCCCCTGACCCATCTGCGGCGCCTGCTGACCTTCTACCTGTCAGCTGTCATGGTCGGGGCGCCGGTGGCTGCCATGATCGGCGCCGCCGGTCTCGCCGTGGCCGGGCTGCAGGGCGCTTCCTCCTTCCTCAACATGCTGATCGCCTTCTGGCTGGTCGAGAGCCTGGGCCTGATCCTCTTCGGGCCAGCCATGGGAGTGCTGCTGCGCGGCGCTGCAGGGCAGCGCCTGCCACGGATCGATCTGCCGACGTTCGCGGCAGCGCTCGGCCTGTCGGTCGCCTGCGCTTTCATGGAACGCTACGGCGTCTCGGGATACTCGGCGTTGCAGGGCTACTTCTTCCTCCCGCTGGCGGCGTTCTGCGGCGTACGCTGCACCGCCCGCACCAATCACTGGACCTTGCTGGCCTGCGCCGCGCTGTTCCTGACCGCGCATGCGATGTCCAGTCAGGGAGTGATGGAGGCCGCCGTCCGCGAGCGCGCCCTGTTCGAGCAGGTCCTGGTGATCTTCCTTGCTACTGGGTTGGCGCACGTGCTGCAGGCGGTGTCCGCCGACCGCAGCGCCGCGCTGCTGGCGGTCGAGACCGTGGCGCGCCAGGACCCGGCAACGGGGGTGCTCAACAGTCGCGGGATCGAGGAGGCGCTGGCGCGGGAGATCGACGGCGACGGCACCGGCTTCGGCGTGGTCGGCCTGCGGCTGCGCAACCTCGAGGTCGCGCTGGAACTGCTCGACCCGGCCGATGGCGGCCGCCTGCTGGGTGTCCTGACCCGGACCCTGAGCAACCGTCCGGGGGTCGCAGCGGTCGCCCGGCCGGAGTCCTCACGCTTCACGGTGATCCTGCGCGCGCCCGACCCCGTGAGTGTCGAGCGCGCCGCGGCGGAACTGCTTTCGGAACTGGAGGAGGTGCGGGTGTCGGCCCGGAGCACGGTGCTGCGCCTCTCCCCGACCGTCGGCGCGCTCTGGGTCGAACGACGCCCCGGGCTCGCGCCTTGTGCCATCGGCGTTGCCCTGCGCGACGCCGAGAACGCAGCCAGCCTGCACGTCGAGCGTCCACTGCATCTGGGGCGGCTGGACGATGTCGGCATGGCGGCGTACCTGGACCGCCTGTCGGCGACGGAGCGGGTCCGCGAGGCCATCGCGTCACAGCGGCTGGTGCTGCTGGCCCAGCCGATCGTGGCCAACGCGCCGGCCCAGGTTGCGGCCGGACACGACGTGGAGGTGCTGGTCCGTCTGCTCGACCCCGAGGGCGCCCTGATCACGCCAGCGGAATTCCTGCCCATCGTGGCCTCGGCCGATCTGGCGGTGGCCCTGGACCGGGCCGTGGTGGCGCGCGTGTTCGACTGGTTCCGTGACCGGCCGCAGGTGCTGGCGCGCACCGCCAAGTGCGCCATCAACCTGAGCGCCACCAGCCTGGCGGACCCGGACTTCCCCCGCTTCGTGGAAGCCGCGATGGCGGCCCGCGGTCTCGCCGCGGACCGCCTGGCCTTCGAGATCACGGAGAGCAGCCAGCTGGTCAACCCGGCGCTCGCAGCCGAATCGCTGGCGCGGCTGCGCAGCCTCGGATTCCGCGTGGCCCTGGATGACTTCGGCACCGGGCTGTCGACCTTCGACTACCTGAAGAAGCTGCCTGTGGACTACATCAAGATCGACGGCGCCTTCATCCGGGACCTGGAGAGCGATCCCATGGATGCGGAGATCGTCGCGTCCATGGTGCGGGTGGCGGCCAGCTGCGGCCTGCGCACCGTGGCGGAGTACGTCAGTTCCGAGTCCCTGCGCGCCCGAGTCACCGCCCTCGGAGTGGACTACAGCCAGGGCTATGCCATCGGCCGACCCATCCCGATCGAGGAGGCGCTGGCCTGATGCGTCCACTGACCTGACCGCCTGGGGCGACTCCCGGCGGAAGTCTTGCTTGATGCCTTCGTTTCCCACTCAGCCCACGCGGAAATCCATGCTTCCCGTACACCTCATCGCCGGCGCCCGGCCGAACTTCATGAAGATCGCCCCCATCGTGCGGGCGATGCAGCAGCGCGGCCTGCCGTTCCGGATCATCCATACCGGTCAGCACTACGACCGGGACATGAACGAGGTGTTCTTCGAGGAACTGGGCATCCCCCAGCCGGACGTGTTCATGGGCGCGGGCGGCGGCAGCCACGGCGAGCAGACTGCGCGCATCATGGTGGCCTACGAGAAGTGCATCGCCGAGGATCGTCCGTCCATGACGCTGGTGGTCGGCGACGTCAACTCGACGCTGGCCTGCGCCATCGTGGCCAAGAAGGCCCACCTGCCGGTGGCCCACGTGGAGGCTGGGCTGCGCAGCGGGGACAGGGACATGCCGGAGGAGATCAACCGGCTGGTCACGGATTCGATCTCCGACCTGTTCTTCGTCACCGAACCCAGCGGCATCGAGCATCTGCGGCGCGAGGGCAAGCAGGACGCGGAGGTGCATTACGTCGGCCACGTCATGGTGGACAACCTGCTCTACCAGGTCGATCAGCTGCGCCACGCCGACAGCAGCGGTCTGGAGGGGGCGGAGCTCAAGACGCGTTTCCCGCGCTACGGCGCGCTGACCATGCATCGGCCCTCGAACGTGGACGATCCGGTGGTCCTTGGAGGCATCGCCGGGGCGCTGCACGAGTTGTCGCAGGAGTTGCCGCTGATCTTTCCGGTGCATCCGCGCACGCGCGGCAACCTGGAGAAGTTCGGCCTCGACCTCGGACCGAACGTGATCCTCACCCGGCCGCTGTCCTACATGGCCTTCCTCAATCTGTGGCGCGACGCGGCGCTGGTGCTCACCGACAGCGGCGGCCTGCAGGAGGAGACCACGGCGCTGGGCGTGCCCTGCGTGACGATGCGCGAGAACACCGAGCGGCCGGTGACGGTGGACGAGGGTACCAACGTGCTCGCCGGCACCGACCCGGTGGCCATCCTGCGTGAGGCCAGGCGGGCGCTCACCCCCGGCGGCCGGCAGGGGCGGGTACCCGCGCTGTGGGACGGCAAGGCGGCCGAGCGCATCGTGGACATCCTGGCGTCACATCCGGCGTGCACGGTCGCGGCCTGACCCGTCGACTGTGCCCGCACGGGCCGCGCGACGACGCGCGGCTGCATCGGTAGGACAATCCGCCGGCCGCGCGCCCCGCGCTCCGGTTCAACGCTACATGACGAGAACATGACGAAAAAGGCCATCATCACCGGCATCACTGGACAGGACGGCGCCTATCTGGCGGAACTGCTCCTCGCGAAGGGCTACGAGGTGCACGGCATCAAGCGTCGCACCTCGCTGTTCAACACCGACCGCATCGACCACCTGTACCAGGGTCCGCAGGAGCAGGGTCGGCGCTTCATCCTGCACTACGGCGACATGACCGACTCGTCCAGCCTGGTGCGCATCATCCAGCAGGTGCAGCCGGACGAGATCTACAACCTCGCAGCCCAGAGCCATGTCGCGGTGTCCTTCGAGGAGCCCGAATACACCGCCAACGCCGATG
>JBILUV010000049.1:0-17491 GCA_044370825.1 Burkholderiales bacterium
TGCTCGCGAGGAAGACCGTGGGCCACTACCGCATGCGGGTGGTGATGCGCCCGCAGGAATTGCTCGTCGCCGCGGCCGTCGCGCGCCGCACCGCCGCAGGCGGGCGCTGGTGGCCGGAGGACGGACTGCTGGTAGACGAGTCTCTGGTGCGGGCTCGGTTTTGCCATCAGGATCTGTGCTTCGGCGATGGCGGAGCGCACTGAGCGCAGCCGAGCAGCGACGCGCGCCGATGACAGTCAGGCCGTCGCGCCCCTTGCACCGCAGACCACACAGCCCGTGTCGCGCGGGATGCGCACCTGGCGCCACTGCATGGTCAGCGCGTCGAGAAGGAGCAGGCGGCCGGCGAGGGACGTGCCCACGTCGCCCAGCACCTTCAAGGCCTCGGCTGCCTGGATCGCGCCGATGATGCCCACCACGGGTGCGAACACGCCCATCACGGCGCACCGCATCTCCTCCATCTCAGCGTTTTCCGGGAACAGGCACTGGTAGCAGGGCGAATCGTCCCGACGCATATCGAAGACACTCACCTGCCCGTCGAAGCGGATGCCTGCCCCGGAGACCAGGGGACGGCGATGTTTGACGCATGCGCGGTTGACGGCGTGGCGTGTGGCGAAGTTGTCGCAGCAGTCCAGCACAACGTCGGCGTCTGCGACCAGTTCTTCCAGACGGGCGCCGGAGACGCGTTCCTGGAGTCCGACGACCCTGGATTCGGGGTTCACCTGAGCCAGCGTGTCGCATGCGGAATCCACCTTGGGTCGCCCGACCGCTGCGCTGCGATGGATGATCTGCCGTTGCAGGTTGGTAAGATCGACGCTGTCCGGATCGCACAGGGTGATCCGGCCGATACCGCTGGCCGCCAGATACAGCGCCACCGGTGAGCCGAGGCCTCCGGCCCCGATGATGAGCGCCCGCGCGTCCAGCCATGCCTGCTGGGCGTCGATGCCGACCTCATCCAGAAGGATGTGGCGCGAATAGCGCAGGAGCTGCTCGTCGTTCACGGCAGAAGCCCGGGGAGGCACTGCGACCGCGGCCGGACGCTTCCCGGCCGCAGGTCACAAACGGGCATCACTTGCGGGTCACGATGTTCAGGGCCTTGAGCAGGTTCACTGCTTCGTTGAGCTGGTAATCGCTCTTGGAAACGATGTCGGAGGGCGCTTCGCTCTTCGGCTCCTCAGCGGGCTTGGCAGTGCCGTTGCGCGCCGGCTCTTCCTTCGCAGAGCCAGGGGCTTCCTTTTCCTGGGGATTCGACAGGCGTCGGCCAAGGTCCGCCTCGCGTACGCGCACGCCCTGATCCTCGGATTCCTTGATCGTGGCTTCCTCCACCGGGATATCCGGGGTGATGCCCTTGGCCTGAATGGAGCGGCCTGCAGGGGTGAAATAGCGCGCCGTGGTGAGCTTGATGGCGGTGCCGTTGCCAAGCGGCAAAATGGTCTGGACGGAGCCTTTGCCGAAGCTCTGGGTGCCCATGACGATGGCGCGCTTGTGGTCCTGAAGGGCACCGGCCACGATCTCCGACGCGGAGGCCGAGCCGCCGTTGATCAGCACCACCATCGGTACCTTCTTGAGGTCAGCCGGAAGCTTGCGCAGGTAGTCCTCACGGGATCCGCGCAGGTAGTACTCGGGTACGGCAGTCAGCTTCATCTTCGCGTCCTCGGTACGTCCCTCGGTGTAGGTCACCAGGGTTCCCTGGGGCAGGAAGGCTGCCGACACGGCCACTGCGGCGTTGAGCAGGCCGCCGGGGTCGTTGCGCAGGTCGAGAACCAGGCCCTTCATCTGGCCGTTGCTCTGCTTGTAGACGGTGTCGATGTTCTTGGCCAGCAACTCGCCGGTGTGTTCCTGGAACTGCGTCACGCGGAAGTAACCGTAGCCGGGCTCCAGCAACTTCGCTTTCACGGACTGAATCTGGATCACGGCCCGATTAAGCGTGATGACCCGAGGCTTGCTGTCGCCCTTGCGCACGATCGTCAGCGTGATGGGCGTATTGGGTTTACCCCGCATGCGCTTGACGGCGTCGTTGAGGCTCATGCCCTTCACGTTGGTGTCGTCGAGCTTGATGATGAGGTCGCCGGCCTTGATGCCGGCGCGGAAGGCGGGCGTGTCCTCGATGGGGGACACCACCTTGACGAAACCGTCCTCCATGCCGACCTCGATGCCCAGACCGCCGAACTCGCCCTGGGTACCGACCTGCAGGTCCTTGAATGCATCCGCGTCCAGATAGGCCGAGTGCGGATCGAGCCCGGACAGCATGCCGTTGATGGCTTCGCTGATGAGCTTCTTGTCTTCCACGGGCTCGACGTAATCGGCCTTGATGCGGCCAAACACCTCGGTGAACGCGCGCAGGTCCTCGACGGGCAGCGGACCGGGTTCCTTTTGGGCGACAGCCGAGAAGTGAAGGCTGACGAGTGCACCGAGCACGACGCCCACCACCACCAGCCCTGCCTGTTTGACACGAGTGACCATGCGGTTCTCCGAAAGACGACTTGATAGTTGGGGGCACCTGCGCCGGGTGGGCGTCGCCGCTTCACGCCCCGCGAAGGCCCGGTCGCTGCCAGGGCAGAGCTCCGGACGCACTTCGACCGCAGCCCGCGCCCGGTGTTCAATGCCAAAACGCACGGACTGTTCCCGCGGCCGTACTCAGTGGGGTGGCGCCCACGCCAGGGGATCGAAAGGCCTGCCCTGATGCCTCAACTCGAAGTATAGCCCCGACGTCTCCTGTCCCCCGCTTGCACCGACCGAGGCGATCACATCGCCGGCACGCACACCATCGCCGGGCTGCCGCAGCAGGGCCTCGTTGTTGCCGTACAGGCTCATGTACCCATCGCCATGGTCGACAATGACCAGGTTGCCAAAGCCCCGCAGCCAGTCGGCGAACACGACGCGGCCTGCGGCCACGGCTTTCACGTCCTGCCCGGCCCGGGCACGGATGAACACGCCTTTCCGGGAAAAGCCGTCGTCTCCCGGCGGACTGCCGAAGCGGCTGACCAGTTCACCGGCCACAGGCAGCCGAAGCCTGCCCCGCAGTGCGCGGAATGCGGCGCCGTCCGGCATCGGCGCTGGCGTTTCGCGGTTCGCCACGACCGGCTCGCCGCCACGGCGCCCCGGTTTGGGTGGCGGTGGTTTGCGCGCCAGCGCCCTGGCCAGTTTCTCGAGCAGGTGGGTGAGCCGTTCCTCGTCCTTTTTGAGCGTGGCGTATTCGCGGCGCTGCTTCGCCAGTTCCGCCGACACCGAGGCGAGCACACGCTGCCGGTCGTTCTTCTGGGACTCGAGGACCCGCTTTTCGCTCTCCTGGGCGCGCTCCACGGACCGCAGGTCCTGGCCACGAGCCCGGGCTGCCTCGGCCAGACCAGCGAGTTCTGCAAGGCTGCGGCGCAGATCCCCCACGACAGCGGCCCGGGCGCGGGATACGTAGGTGAGATAGTGGAGGTCGCGCGCGACGCGGTTTGGATCCTGGCGCGCCAGGATCAACCGCAACGCTTCGGCCCGGCCGGTCACGTAACGGGCGTGCAGCATGCGCGCGATCTCGTCGCGTTGGCGTGCCGCCAGGCTGCCGAGCTCCGTGCTCTGCCCGGAGATGCGATTAAGTTCCTGCTGCAGGTCCTCGCGCTGGCGTCCCAGTCCCCGCAACCGCCGATTGGCATCGCTGATGGCCCGCTCCGAGGCCTTCAGCCGGTCCACGGCCTCCTCCCGGCTTTCCTCGCTTTCCCGCAGCTCCTTCTGCAGGGCCTGCAGGCGGCCACGAACCTCGTCCAGTTCCTGTTTCGGGGCTGCGGCAGCCATGGTGGAGCCGAGGCTGACGATGGCAAGCAGCGCCAGCCGTAGCGCGCTGACCATTGCGTTCCGGCCGATCGGTCCGGCGGTCACGCGCGAGCTTTGCCCTGAGCCGCCACGGCTGCCACCTTTGCCTCGATCGCAGCGCTATCGCCCAGGTAGTAGTGGCGAAGCGGGCGCAACTGCGCGTCGAGCTCGTAGACCAGGGGCACCGCCGTCGGGATGTTGAGCCCGACGATCTTCTCGTCGGACACACCGTCGAGCATCTTGACCAAGGCGCGGATCGAATTGCCGTGGGCGGCGATGAGTACCCGCCGTCCGTCTCGCACCTGGGGCGCGACCACCCCCTCCCAGTACGGCGCCACCCGTGCCACCGTGTCCTTGAGGCATTCGGTAAGCGGGATTTCGTCCGGTGAAAGGGCTGCGTAGCGCGGGTCGCTGGCGGCGCAACGCGGATCCGATGGGTCGAGGGCCGGCGGTGGTGTGTCGTAGCTGCGGCGCCACACCAGAACCTGATCGTCGCCGTAGCGGGCCGCCGTCTCGGCCTTGTTCAATCCCTGCAGGCTGCCGTAGTGACGCTCGTTCAGACGCCAGGAGTGCTGCACCGGGAGCCACATCAGGTCCATCTCGTCCAGGGTGAGCCAGAGGGTGCGGATCGCCCGCTTGAGCACCGACACATGGGCTGCGTCGAAGCCGAAACCCAGCGAACTCAGCAGACGACCGGCCTGCCGGGCCTCTTCCTGTCCCTGCTCCGTCAGGTCGACATCGGTCCAGCCGGTGAAGCGGTTCTCGCGGTTCCACTGACTCTCGCCGTGGCGGAGCAGGACGATCTTGTAGGTCATGTGGCTGGGCCTCTGGGAGATGCAGGTGGCGGCTCCGAGGCCGCAGTCAGCCAGGATTCTATTGCACCGCGAGGCGGGTTGCCGGGCCGGCAGGCCGATGGGTGGGAGGGACGCCGCACCACAGTGCTTGGTGTCGTGGGGTGGGGTAACCTAAAATGAAACGCTTGGCGTCAGGCGACGGATTTCCCCGCCGGCGTCCTCGATCGGAGGTATTTGCGTGGGTTTCCTGAAGGATAACTGGTGGTTGGTGGTGATCGCTGTCGTGAGCGGCTTCGGTGTCCTCTGGCCTAGCATCGCCCGGATGATGTCGGGCGTGCCGCAGGTCGGGGTGGCCGAGGCGGTGAACCTCATCAACCGCCGCGATGCCGTAGTGCTCGACGTTCGCACCCAGGGCGAGTACGGCGCCGGCCATCTGACAGGTGCCCGCCATATTCCCCTTGGCGACCTCAAGGCCCGCATTTCTGAACTGGATCGGTTCCGGGAACGGCCAGTCCTGGTGCACTGTGCCAGCGGCAGCCGCTCCCAGGCCGCCGCCAAGACGCTGAAGGACGCCGGATTCAAGGAAGTTTTCAACCTGCAGGGTGGCATGGGCGCCTGGACCCAGGCGGGCATGCCGACGGAAAAGTGACCATGCCAGACATCCTGATGTACTCCACCGCGGTGTGCCCCTACTGCGTTGCGGCCGAGCGTCTTCTGCGGTCGAAGGGGGTGCAGAACATCGAGAAGGTGCGCGTCGATCTCGATCCGGTGCGTCGCGAGGAAATGTTGTCCCGCACCGGAAGACGCACCGTGCCTCAGATCTACATCGGTGCGCGCCACGTCGGTGGGTTCGACGATCTGGCCGCGCTGGACCGCGAGGGTGGTCTGGTGCCGCTGCTGACAGACTGAGCGCGGTCCGTATCGTCCGCCCTTGAATCCGGCAGGGGCGGACGCCACCTCCCCTCCAGGGTTGCTCGTCGGAGGTCGAAATGCACGTTGTCTGTCCCGGTTGCCTGTCCGTGAACCGCCTGCCGCGGGAGCGTCTGCTCGAAGGTCCCCGCTGCGGACGCTGTAACGAGCCCGCGCTCCCCGACAGGCCCCTGGACCTGCACGTCGCCTCGTTCGACCGTTTCCTGGCTCGCAGCGAACTCCCCCTGGTGGTGGACTTCTGGGCCACATGGTGCGGGCCCTGCAAGATGATGGCACCGGTATTCGCACGCGCGGCCCGGGAGCACGCCGGGCGTCTCGTATTCGGAAAGGTCGAGACCGATGCGGAGGCGGATCTGGCCGGTCGTTTCGCAATCCGCAGCATTCCCACGCTCATTCTCTTCCGCGACGGGGTCGAGCGGGCACGCATAACTGGTGCCCTGGATAGCAACGCGCTCGGTCGCTGGCTGCTGGCGAACGCCTGAGTGGTCGCCGCCAGCCTGACGGCGGGGCCAATATCGTTGCATCTGCGACCCGGGGCTCGCAGGTGGATTCCAGGCGGCCTAGGTTACACTAGCGGCCATTTTTCAAACCCGCCTCCCGGAGCGTCAGTCCATGGCCGAGCAGCAGCAGGCAGCGCAAGCCCAGTTCAACATCGAGAAGATCTACGTCAAGGATGTCTCGGTCGAAATCCCCAATGCGCCCCAGATCTTTTTGGAGCGTGCCCAACCCGAACTCGAGTTTTCGTTCCGCAACGAGGGTCAGGCCATAGGAAATGACTTCCATGAAGTGGTGCTGACGGCCACGGTGACGGCCAAGATCAAGGATTCGGACAAGACCGTGTTCCTCATCGAGGCAAGTCAGGGGGGTATTTTCCTGATGCGCGGCATTCCCTCGGAGGACCTCGAGATGGTCTATGCGATCACCTGCCCGACCATCCTCCTGCCTTATCTGCGTGAGACGGTCTCCGACATGGCAGTGCGTGCGGGTTTCCCGCCGGTGTTCCTGGCGCCTATGAATTTCGAGGCCCTTTACCGCCAGCGCCAGCAGGCGGCCCCTGCGGCACCGGAGCAGTCGCACTGAACGCTGGAACTCTGGCCCGACTCGCCGCGCTTCTTGGTGCCGTCCTCCTGCCTCAGGTCGCCGGAGCGGCCGAGTTTCGGGCGGTCGGTGCAAGTCCTGCCGTCCTGTTCGACGGGCCGTCGGTAAATGCTGCGCGTGTCCTGGTGGCAAGTCAGGGGTCCCCTGTGGAGGTGATCTCGACCATAGAGGGTTGGGCCAAGGTTCGTGAGCACGGCGGGCGTATAGCCTGGATGGAGTCGCGCGCCCTGACGACGCGCCGGAGCGTGTTGGTGTCCACCCCGACCGCGACGGTACGTGAGGCCGCAACGGAGGCGGCAGCCCCGGTGTTCGACGCGAAACGGGCCCTCCTGCTCGAGATGGTCGAGGTAGCCGGTGCGTGGGTTCGCGTGAGACACCGCGATGGCCTTTCCGGCTACTTGCGTGCCACGGAGATCTGGGGACTGTGAAGCTTGGCGTTCTCGGTGCCGGCGCCTGGGGCACGGCATTCTCGCTGGCCCAGTGCCATCGTCACCGGATGGCACTGTGGACCTGGGACGCCACCCACTGCGCGGCCATGCGGGCGAGCCGGGAGAACAATTTCCTGCCCGGCTTTCCCCTGCCGGAATCCCTGGCGCTCGAGCATGAACTCGCTGCAGTGGTGGCCGATGCCGACCTGCTGGTGGTGGCCACGCCGACAGCCGCGTTGCGCGGCATGCTCGAACGGGTTGCGGGGCTGGCGTGCATTCCGCCGGTCATCTGGCTGTGCAAGGGTTTCGAGCCCGAAACGGCGTATTTCCCGCATCAGGTGGCCCACGATGTCCTGCCTGATGCGGTGCCGCGAGGTGCGCTGTCCGGTCCCAGTTTCGCGGAGGAGGTGGCGCGTGGCCTGCCCGCCGCCATAACCCTGGCATCGCCCGACGCCGCGTTCGCGGAACAGTTCGCCCGCGAACTTCATGGTCCCCGGCTGCGGGTTTATTCCAGTCCTGACCTCACTGGTGTGGAGGTGGGCGGGGCGGTGAAGAACGTGATGGCCATCGCCGCCGGTGTCTGCGACGGCATGGGCTTCGGCCTGTCGGCGCGTGCTGCCCTGATGACTCGAGGTCTGGCCGAGATCACGCGGCTGGGTCTGGCGTTGGGGGGGCGGCTGGAAACGTTCATCGGTCTTTCCGGCGCCGGTGACCTCATTTTGACCTGCACGGGGGACCTGTCGCGCAACCGACGCGTCGGTCTTGCGCTTGCGCGTGGGGAGAGGCTGCCGGACATCCTCGCCGGCCTCGGACACGTTGCCGAGGGTGTCGGGACGGCGCGCGAGGTGCGCCGTCTCGCATCACGTCTTTCCATCGACATGCCGATCACAGAGGCGGTCTGTCGTCTGCTCGATGGCGACATGACCCCTGGTGATGCGGTCGAGTCCCTCATGCGCCGCGACGCCAAGCCCGAGACGCGCTGAGCCGCCACAGCCGGCATCCGGCAGCGGCACCGATGCATGTTCCCGTAGTGGCCGCAGCCAGTCCTCAGTTGCCCCCTGAGCCTGCGAATCCCGCCTGACGCCATGCCTCGAACACGGTGACCGCCACGGCGTTGGAGAGATTCAGGCTGCGGTTTCCCCGCACCATCGGCAGACGCAGGTGGCACTCCACCGGCATTCCATCCAGCACCTGGTCTGGCAATCCGCGCGTCTCCGGTCCGAACAGCAGCGCATCCCCAGGCCGAAACGCTGTGTCGTAGACGCTTCGTCGCCCCCGGGTGGTCAGCGCGTACAACCGGGGCCGACCCAGAGTCTCGAGGCAGGTCGCGAGATCGCGGTGCACTGTGACCCTGGCCATTTCGTGGTAGTCCAGCCCGGCACGGCGCACCTCCTTGTCTCCCATGCGGAATCCCAGTGGTTCCACCAGATGCAGCCGGGCGCCGGTATTGGCGCACAGCCTGATGGCATTCCCGGTGTTGGGGGGGATCTCGGGCTGAAACAGGATGACATCGAACATCGCAGGTGTTCCGTGGCATTCGTGGGTTCGCGGTCCGACCGTCAGCGCAGCCGCAGTGTGCGGATCCCACGCGCATCGACCCAATGCCCCTAAAGGTCTGCGGGTGGGTCGTCGTTAACGACGCTGAAAGGGGCTTTCCTGCAGCCGTGGCCTACTGCCCGTTCGATCGGGGTGTCGGCGCCATGCACCGCAACGGTAGATACCGGGGAATTCGAGATGAATCAACCTGCACTTGCATCCGGGCGCTGTCCGCTCGTCCTGGCCTTGCAGGCCGACGGGCGGCCGGGAGGTCAGGGCGTCGAGCCGCATTTGCCGAGGATGGGCACCGTGGGCGCGGCGAAAGCGGGGCGCTCCGCGACGGACTGCGCGGAGCCGGACCGACGAATAATGGAAACGGGAGGGCCGGCGCTTGGCTGAGCTCATCTACGGGCGCCACTTCGGGCTTCGCGAGGCGCCGTTCGGGATCACCCCCGATGCCTCCTTCGCTTACGACTGCAGGGCGCATCAGGAGGCGTTCAACGTCCTGATGGTCGCCCTGCGCACCGGCGAGGGTTTCATCAAGGTCACTGGCGAGGTCGGCACCGGCAAAACCATGCTCTGCCGTCGCGTGCTCGCGGCGCTGGGTGACGAGTACGTCGTGTGCTATCTGCCCAACCCGCTCCTGGAGCCACGCGGCCTGCTGGTGGCGCTCGGCCGCGAACTCGGCCTGCAGGTCAGTGCTCGCGATGACCCCCACCAGTCGCTGGCTGCCTTGAATGGCGCCCTCGTGCGCCTGATGCAGCGCGGGATGCGGGCGGTGGTGCTGATCGACGAAGCCCAGGCCATGCCGCTGGCAACCCTCGAGACGCTGCGGCTGCTGTCCAATCTCGAGACCGACAAGAGCAAGCTGCTGCAGGTCGTCCTGGTCGGGCAGCCGGAACTGGATCGCAACCTCGAGAATCCGCTGGTGCGACAGCTCAGGCAGCGCATCGGGTTCCACTACGTCATCGATCGCCTTGGACGGCGTGAACTGGGGCAATACATCCGACATCGCCTGCAGGTCGCGGGATGCGCCCGCCCGCCCGTGTTCTCGGCGCTTGCGCTGTGGTTTCTTTACCGCGCCAGTCGCGGCGTTCCGCGGCTGGTGAACATCCTCGCTCACAAGGCGCTCCTGCTGACCTATGCACGCGGCGAGGGTAGTGTCGGAATCCGGCAGGTCATGATGGCGGCACGCGACACCTCCGCGGCCAGTCGCATCCTGATTCCGTGGCTCGTATGAGCGTCATCAACAGGGTGCTCCAGGATCTGGAGCAACGCAATGCCGGTCTCGATGATGCCGATGCCGGCCTCACAGCCGTGCGCGCGGTGTTGACGCCCCGGGCACGCAGGCGCCGCGTCGTGCCGATGGCGGGGGCGGGCATGATGATACTGGCTGCTGCGCTGTGGTGGGGCGGCCGACCGGACGGGGAGTCCGGACAGTCCGGTCCACTGGTCCGCCCCATGGCATTCATGGCCTCGGCGGAGGCGGCTGCGCTGGTGCGCCCGCCTGTCGTCCCAGCACCGATCGATCCGGATGACGCGACGGCAGGCGCCGCCCCCACCGCGAACGTGACGGAAGCCCCCCCGAAGGCGGAGCCGGATGCCGCAGCACCCGATGACAGGTTTTCGCTGGCATACGAGCGCGCCATGGAGGCCAGGGATGCGGGGCGACTGCAGCAGGCAGAAGAGGCGCTGGCTGAGCTGCTTGGGCAGCGGCCTGGCGATCTGATGACTCGACAGTCGCTGATGGGGTTAATGCTGGAAACGGACCGGAACCTGGAAGCGGAAGGCCTCGCAACCGAGGGGTTGCGGCGTTTTCCCGCGCATCTGCCCTTCGCCATGACTGCAGCTCGGCTGCAGGCGGAGAGCGGTGACCTGCGAGCGGCAATCGAGACCCTGGAGCGCCTCGGCGCCGCGGGCGATGGCCACCCGGATTTCCTTGCCTTCCACGCCGCCCTCCTGCAGAGGTCCGGGCTGCACGCCGAGGCGGTGGACCGCTACGGGCAGGCGCTTGCCCAGGGTGATTCCCGGCCGCTCTGGCTGGTCGAGCAGGCTATATCGTTGCGCCGTCTGGGCCGCGAGGCAGAGGCCGCATCGCAACTGCGGCGGGTGGCGTCCATGAAACCGCTGCCCACCGCGGTGCGCAGTCTGCTCAAGCGGGAACTCGCCCTGCTCTGAGACGCGTCGTCTCCGCCCTGGCGCAGTCCGCGCAGTTGGCGAGATCAGCCGGCGTCAGTCGTGGCGCAGGGCACGGGCCACCACCCAGGCTCGCACCTCGATCGCGCCGGCCTCCTTCAAGCTTCTGGCAGCCGCGTCAAGGGTGGCGCCGCTGGTCATGACGTCGTCGATCAGCGCAACGCGCCGGCCGCATACCTCCGGGCCCGCCGAAAATGCCCCTTTGACGTTCTCCTTCCGATCAGAAGCGCCGAGACCGGCTTGTGGGGAGGTATCGCGTACACGTCTCAACGAGGTCCTGATACGCGCGGGGTAGGGTGGCGGCAGTTGTCTGGCGAGTTCCAGCGCCTGGTTGAATCCGCGGGTTCGCTGGCGGTCGGCCGACAAGGGCATCGGCACGATAATGTCGGGCAAGGCCTCCGCACCAAGCCTGCCCGCCAGAAGCGAGGCCAGCGGTCGGGCCAGAGAAAGGCGTGAGTGATACTTGAAAGCGCGGATGTAGGCGTCCAGGGGGTGTGAGAAACTCCCGGCGGCGACCACGGCATCGAAGTGCGGCGGCGCGGTGATGCAGTTGCCACAGACAGAGGCCGTGGCACCAGGCAGCGCGCACAGTGGGCAGTGCGGGTCGGGAAGCGGCGGGATGTCCCTGCGGCAACCGTCGCACAGGCCGCCGGGCGCCGGGCGCTCCTCACAGCCGGCGCAGCGTTCGCCGATGAGCGGGAGCAGCGTTGCGGCAATCCAGTTCGGCAGGGTTCTCATCGGCGGTTTCCAGGGCGGCGGCACGCACATGGCTGCAGAGTCGGAAGAGTATGTCATCGATGCGGCGGTGTTCCGTCGCAATCGCCAGCGCGCGGCCGTTGCGTACGAGCAGTCCTGCGCGCTTGCCGATGAGGTGGGCCGGCGCATGTTCGAGCGCCTGGAGGTGGTTCGCCTGTCCGAGGGTCCCATCCTGGACCTCGGGTGCGCCACCGGTCGCTGGACTGCGAGATTGCGCGAGCGCTACACCGGCCGCGATGTGTTTTGTCTCGATCCCGCCGAGGCGCTGGTATCGCTGGCGCGACCGGCTGCGGCGCGGTCACGCTGGTGGCTGCCTGGCCGTCGATGGTCCGGAGCCGCGGTCTGTGGGGCACTGGAGCGCATCCCATTCCGTCCCGGTACGTTCTCCATGGTTTGGTCGAATCTCGCACTGCAGTGGCTGTCCCGCCCGGCCATTGCATGGCGCGAGATCGGTTCCAGCCTGCGCGGCGGCGGTTTGTTGATGTTTTCCTCGCTCGGTCCGGACACCCTCGGGGAGGTGCGTGCCGCGTGGCGGGCCGCCGGCCTGCCCTCGCCGGTGATGCCTTTCGCCGACATGCACAACGTCGGCGACGCCCTGGTGCGGGCCGGCTTTGCCGCGCCCGTCATGGACATGGAGCACATCACACTGGAGTACCTGGATCCGCAGCGCCTGGTATCCGATCTTCGCGACCAGGGAGCGGCCGACGCCCGCTTCGACCGGCCTCGCGGACTGGTCAGCCCGCGGCGCTGGCGCGTCGCACTCGAAGCGCTCCGAGTGGCCGGTGGCATCAGCGCGACGTTCGAGATCGTTTACGGCCACGCATGGTGGCCCGAACACGGGCCCACGAAGACTCGTGACGGCCTGGATATCGTTAAAATACATGGACTTGAATATCGACGCTGAGCCCTGGACAAACCCTCGCCCGGCGCCTGTCCATTCTTGCCTCGCCTCTGAGGGGCATGCTAGAGTCCGCGACGTTTTGACGCAGCCGGGATGTGCGGCGGGTTGGCGTTGTCCGGGAGTGGACATGGTGAGTTCGCATTCGGCACTCGATGGGTTTCGGCTTCTTGCAACACGCAATGATTCGTTGGGCGGCAGAGGGCGCCGGCGTTTCTTCGCGTCGATTGCGCTCGTTTCGGTCGGCATAGCGGTGGCATGGTCCGCGCGCGGCGCCTGGTTGGTGTTGCCGTTCGCGCTCCTGGAGATGGTGGTTCTGTTCGGCGCGTTGTGGTTGCTGGAAAGACACGCGGATGACTTCGAGTCGATCACTATCGAGGGCGATCGGCTGCTGGTGGAACGGCGCGAGAGAGGCGCTGTCAGCCGTCATGAGTTCAGCACGTACTGGGCCCGTCTGGTGGTGACGAACGGTCCGGCGGTGGGGCAGCTGGCGCTGGCCCTCAGGTCGCATGGCAGAGAATTGCACGTAGGCGCATTCCTGACCGACGAACAGCGCGCCACTCTGGCGGTCGAACTGCGGAAGAGATTGAACAAACCTTGAAGATGGAAACTGGGGGAAGCATGAGAACAATGCTGTCTGGCATCGCGCTCGCCATGGCGGGGATCGCAAACACCACGCTTGCGGCGACCACGAAGTTCGGGCTGCAGGACCCGCAGTCGCCCATCGCCCGGGACATCTACTCGCTCCACACGCTGATCCTGTGGATCTGCGTGGTGATATTCGTGGCGGTTTTCGGGGCGATGTTCTATTCCATCTTCAAGCATCGCAAGTCGGTGGGGCACAAGGCTGCCCACTTCCACGAGAACACGACGGTGGAAGTCATCTGGACCATCATTCCCTTCGTCATTCTGCTTGGAATGGCCTATCCGGCGACCAAGACCATCATCGACATGAAGGACACGAGCAATCCCGACCTGACCATCAAGGCCACCGGCTACCAGTGGAAGTGGGGTTACGAGTACATCAAGGGCGAGGGCAGCCTGAAGGATGTCAGCGACGGCATCACCGTTTATTCGCGACTTGCCACGCCGATGGAACAGATCTACGAGAAGGGTGTCGCCAAGAGCGAGAACTACCTGCTCGAGGTGGACAACGAAATGGTCGTTCCGGTGAACAAGAAGGTCCGAATCCTTACCACCGCGAACGACGTGATCCATGCGTTCTGGGTCCCCGCCTTCGGCGTCAAACAGGATGCGATCCCTGGTTTCATCCGCGACACCTGGTTCACGGTCGAGACGCCCGGTGTGTACCGCGGGCAGTGTGCGGAACTGTGCGGCAAGGAGCACGGGTTCATGCCCATCGTGGTGCGTGCAGTCTCCGAGGAAGAGTTCAAGGACTGGGCTTCCAAGCAGAAAGCCGCCGCGCCGGCCGCTGCAGCCGAAGCTCCCACCCAGGTGGCGGCTGCGTCTTCGTCGACGGCGACCGATGCGTCGGCCGGCCCCGCCGATGGCGGCAAGGTCTACGACGGCCTGTGCGCGGCATGTCACGCCGCCGGTGTCGCCGGCGCTCCGAAAGTCGGGGACAAGGCTGCCTGGAAGGCGCGCATCGCCCAGGGCGGTGGGGTGCTGCACGAGCATGCGATCAAGGGCATCCGTGCCATGCCGGCCAAGGGTGGCAATCCGGCCCTGTCGGATGCGGAAGTCAAGTCGGCCGTGGACCACATGGTCGCGCTGTCGAAGTAAGCGGGACGGTTTCGCCCCACAACAGATCACGAGTTAAACGCGCAGGAGAGCGAGCATGGAAGCCGTTCACGGACACGACCACGCACACGACGACCATCATCACCCGACCGGCCTCATGCGCTGGCTGACGACTACCAACCACAAGGATATCGGCACTCTCTACCTGTGGTTCAGCTTCACGATGTTCATTACGGGAGGTCTGCTTGCTCTCGGCATCCGTGCCGAGCTCTTCCAGCCTGGCCTCCAGTTGTGGCGACCGGAGTTCTTCAATCAGCTGACCACCATGCATGGCCTCATCATGGTGTTCGGCGCGATCATGCCCGCCTTCGTCGGTTTTGCGAACTGGCAGATCCCCATGATGATCGGCGCCTCCGACATGGCGTTTGCGCGGATGAACAACTTCAGCTTCTGGCTGATGCCGCCCGCAGCCTCGCTGCTGGTGGTCTCGTTCTTCGTCCCAGGCGGTGCGACCGGCGCCGGCTGGACGCTGTACGCGCCGCTCTCCGTGCAGCAGGGCATGGGTATGGACCTCGCGATCTTCGCGATCCATATCATGGGCGCATCGTCCATCATGGGGTCCATCAACATCATCACTACCATCCTCAACATGCGCGCCCCCGGGATGACGCTGATGAAGATGCCGCTGTTCGTGTGGACCTGGCTGATCACGGCCTACCTGCTGATTGCGGTCATGCCGGTGCTGGCGGGCGCGGTGACGATGCTGCTGACGGACCGTCACTTCGGTACCCACTTCTTCAATGCCGCGGGTGGTGGTGACCCGGTGTTGTACCAGCATGTGTTCTGGTTCTTCGGTCACCCCGAGGTCTACATCATGATCTTGCCGGCGTTCGGGATCGTATCGCAGGTGATCCCGACCTTCGCCCGCAAGCCGCTTTTCGGTTATGCGTCGATGGTGTACGCAACGGCCTCGATCGCCATCCTGTCGTTCATCGTCTGGGCCCACCACATGTTCGTGACCGGCATGCCGGCGGCCGGCCAGTTGTTCTTCATGTACGCCACCATGCTGATCGCCGTGCCCACCGGGGTGAAGGTGTTCAACTGGGTTGCGACGATGTGGAAGGGGTCGATGACCTTCGAGACGCCGATGCTTTTCTCAGTCGGATTCCTCTTCGTGTTCACGATGGGTGGGTTTACCGGGCTCGTCTGCGCTATCACGCCGATCGACATTCAGATCCAGGACACCTACTACGTGGTCGCGCACTTCCACTACGTGTTGGTGGCTGGCTCGTTGTTCGCGCTGTTCTCGGGCGTCTACTACTGGCTTCCCAAGTGGACCGGTCACATGTACGACGAGAGGCTGGGCAAGCTGCACTTCTGGCTGTCCATGATCTTCTTCAACGTCACCTTCTTCGTCATGCACTTCCTGGGTCTCGCCGGCATGCCCCGCCGCATCCCGGATTATTCGACCCAGTTTGCCGACTTCAACATGGTCGCGTCGATCGGTGCGTTCGGTTTCGGCCTCTCCCAACTCATCTTGCTCTGGTGCGTCATCAAGTGCATCCGCGGCGGCCAGAAGGCGGCGGCCAATCCCTGGGAAGGTGCGGAAGGGCTGGAGTGGACGCTTCCCTCGCCGGCGCCTTACCACAGTTTCGAGACGCCGCCGGTCGTGAAGTAAGCGGCGACTCCCGCGACGCATGACACAACCGGCTGACGCCCGGGGAGCAGGCAGGCTCAGGACACTGGGCCTGCTGCTCGCGGTTGCAGCCTTCTTCTTCTGCGGAATCATCGTGCGCCGTCTGCTATGGTCGTGATCAGCGAGAACCGGCGGACTTTCGGCAAGCTGCTCGTCGTGTCTGTCGCCATGTTCGGTTTTGGCTTCGCGCTCGTGCCCTTCTACGAAAAGTTGTGCGAGGCCACCGGGCTGAACAACCTCCAACAGGCGGATGCCGTCGGGAACACCCAGGTCGACGAGGGCAGGACGCTGACACTGGAGCTCGATGCCAACACCCGCAACGAATTGCCGTGGCAGTTCCGGCCGACCCAGTCGAGCGTTCGTGTGCATCCCGGCCAACTGGTTCAGGTGATGTACGAGGTGCGCAACGACTCGGATGTCGCGGTGAAGGGCCAGGCCATCCCTTCGTACGGACCTCAGGTCGCCGGTCAGTATTTCCGGAAGCTCGACTGTTTTTGCTTTTCAACCCAGGAGTTGAAGCCGCGCGAAGTCCGGCGCATGCCGGTGGTGTTCGTGATCCATCCCGACCTTCCAGCAGACCTGAACACAATCACCCTTTCGTATACCTTCTTCCGCGTCGAAGGGCCGGCCAAGCCCTCGGCTGCCGCCACCGAAGCCCGCGCGACGGGCCGCCTGGCGGGTTCTTAATTCACACAGGGGAGTCACAGCAATGCAAGCCGCCTACCACTACTACATTCCGAGCCCGTCTCACTGGCCGATCGTGGGTTCGGTCGCCTTGTTCTTCATGGGCTTCGGTGCGGCTTTCCTGATGAATGATGTCGGTGCCGGGCCCTGGATGCTCTCCATCGGACTCGCCATCCTCGCGTGGATGCTCTTCGGATGGTTCGGCACCGTCGCTCGCGAGAGCGAAGGAGGCAAATACTCCGAGCAGGTGGATGTTTCCTTCCGCTGGAGCATGAGCTGGTTCATCTTCTCGGAAGTCATGTTCTTCGCGGCATTTTTCGGTGCATTGTTTTACATGCGGGTGCTGTCCGTCCCCGGCCTGACCGATGCGGACACAGGCGTCCTGCTCTGGCCAGAATTCAAGTCCCTGTGGCCCGCATCCGGCCCGGCGATCGAGGACAAGTTCACGCCCATGGGCGCATGGGGCATTCCGGCGATCAATACGTTCATCCTGCTCACCTCCGGCGTGACCGTGACCTGGGCTCACTGGGCGCTCAAGAAGAACAATCGCGCCCAGCTCAACCTTGGCCTGCTTGCCACCGTGGCCCTCGGTATCCTGTTCCTGTGCCTGCAGGTCTATGAGTACGTTCATGCCTTCCACGAGCTCAACCTGAGCCTGGCCTCCGGGGCCTACGGCGCGACGTTCTACATGCTGACGGGTTTCCACGGATTCCACGTCACCATGGGAACGCTCATGTTGATCGTCATCCTGTTCCGCTGCCTCGCTGGGCACTTCAAGCCGGAACACCATTTCGGGTTCGAGGCGGTGTCCTGGTACTGGCACTTCGTGGACGTGGTTTGGCTGCTGCTCTTCGTGCTCGTTTACTGGCTGTAACGCACGAAACGTCCCCCCGGGTGCTACCCCAAGGGGGGGGCACGGTCGCGAAACACAACCGCCGCTCCCACCAGGAGCGGCGGTTGTGTTTGTGCGGCAGTCGAG
>JBILUV010000234.1:0-5685 GCA_044370825.1 Burkholderiales bacterium
ACGGCGTCCAGCGGGACCCAGTAGTCGGTCCATCGCCAGGCGTCGAACTCGGGCTTCTCGGAGCGCCGCAGGCAGACATCGCAATCGCGCCCGGTCAGGCGCAGGAGAAACCAGATCTGCTTCTGGCCGCGATAATGGGCCCGCGACTCGCGTCGCGTCCAGTGCCGCGGCACGTCGTAGCGCAGCCACTCGCGAGTGCGCCCCAGCACCTCGACGTGGAACGGATCGAGGCCCACTTCCTCGTTGAGCTCGCGGTACATCGCGACCTCGGGCGTCTCGCCCTGCTTGATGCCGCCCTGAGGGAACTGCCAGGCATGCTCGCGCACGCGCTTGGCCCAGAAAACCTCGTTCCTGGGGTTGACGAGCACGATGCCGACGTTGGGACGGTAGCCGTCACGATCGATCATGGATCGTTCTCGAGGATCGCGTTGTGATCGCCAGATTCTTCCACAAAAGCCAGGTGCAGGGAACGCGCGCGGCGGCGCGCCCGGCCCCTATACTCGGATCATTGTCGACTCCCCCGGCTCACCTCTGCAGATGCTGCGCCCCACATCCAGCGCTCCTGCCACGCCTGCAAACCATGAGGCGCCGGGCAAGGCCGCCTCGGGAGCACCCTCGGATGGCGCGGAAACCGATGCGGCCACTCGGCGTGCGGACCGGACCGCGGGCGGAGGCGTTCCGCGCAGCCACCTCGCCACCCGCCATGGCCCGCCGCCGATGAAAGTCGCCCACCGTGAGCGGGGCCTTCAGGCCCTCAGGCCATGAGCAGCATCGCGATCGCAGGCGGCGGCGTCGCAGGACTGGCCTGCGCCATCCTGCTGCGCTCCGAGGGGTGGCAGGCGGTGATGTTCGACAAGGCGCCGCAACCCGCGCCTGTGGGTTCCGGCCTCATCCTCCAGCCGGTCGGCCTGCATGTCCTCGAGGTCATGGGGCTGCGCGGACGCATGGCCGCCCTCGGGGCGCGCATCGAGCGGCTGCACGGCACGAGTGGCGGACGTGTGGTTCTGGATGTGCGTTACGACCCGCGGAGGTCAGGCGCACCCTGCGGGCTGGCCGTGCATCGCGGCGCTTTGTTCCAGGTGCTGCTCGATGCCGCGCTCGCCTGCGGCGTGGAATTCGCCAGCGGTCACGACGTCGTTTCCGCCTCGGACGGGCGGCTCGGTTTTGCCGATGGCCGGAACAGCGCGCGCTTCGACATGGTGATCGACGCCCTGGGCACCCGCTCGCCCCTGTCGGAGATGCCGCAAGCCAACCTTCCCTACGGCGCGCTCTGGGCCAGTCTCGAGTGGCGCGATGGCTTCGATCCCGCGGCGCTGGAGCAGTGCTACGACGCGGCGCGGAAGATGGCTGGCGTCATGCCGATTGGCCGGCTGCCCGGGGAGGATGGTCCGAAGGCGGCCTTCTTCTGGAGCCTGCGTCACGACCGGCGTGACGCGTGGCGCACCGGTTCCATCGAAGCCTGGAAGGACGAGGTGCGGGCACTCTGGCCACGCACGGTACCGCTGTTGCAGCAGATACGCAGCCACGAGGACCTCGTGTTCGCCGCATATGCCCATCGGACACTTGCGTCGCCCGTGTCGCGGGAATGCGTCCACGTCGGCGACAGCTGGCACTGCACTTCGCCCCAGCTGGGCCAGGGCGCCAACATGGCCCTGCTGGATGCCTACGCCCTGTCGCTGGCGCTGGCGCATCACGCCGACCGCAACGCCGCCCTGCAGGCCTACGTGCGCATGCGCCGCGCGCACATCCGCCTGTACCAGACCATCTCACGCGTGTTCACACCCGCCTACCAGTCCGACAGCGCGACCATCGCGTGGCTGCGGGACTGGCTTCTGGCGCCGGTGTCCCGCGTGCCGCCGGTGCCGCACCTGCTCGCGGCACTGGTGGCGGGCCAGTGGGGCGGACCGCTTGCGCGCATGAACGCGGTGGCGCCGGCTCCCCGGCGGAAACACTCCGACGGCGGTGGCGAAACATGACCCCGGCCCGCGAGGGTGGCCTCCGGCATCAACCTGGCATCGGCTGGCGCATCGCGACCAATTTCATCCCCGTCGTGGGCGTGCTCTTCGATGGCTGGGCGGCGCTGCCTCTGCTGGTCTTTTTCTGGATCGAGAACGTTCTGGCCGGCGTCGTCGCAGCCCTCAAGGCCCTCGTCTGCGCCTGGGCGACGCGTGCCCGGCAAGACTGGCGCGAGTCGACAGCAGCGATCGCCTTCGTCCCGCTGCATGCCCTGTTCTGTCTGGTGCACGGCCTGTTCATCTTCGCGCTGTTTGCGCTGCACGACCTGATCCGGTCGGGCATCGAGCCCCGGCACGACATGGACCAGCTGGTCCGACGGGTCAGGGACGTGGTCGTGGCGGAAGAGGGCATGGGCTGGAGCATCGCCGGGCTGGTGGCGATCCAGGCGGGCGCCTTTCTCTTCCAATGGCTGCCCGCCAAAGGGTGGCGCGGATCCACGCCGCGCGCGCAACTGCGCGAGGCCCACGGGCGCATGCTCGTGCTGCACGGCACCCTGCTGTTGGCCACGGTGCCGGTGCTCGCCCTGGGACAGCCGGTGCTTGCGGTTCTGGCGCTGGCCCTGCTCAAGTCGGCGCTGGAGTTCGGATGGGCTGCGAAGCGACCCGGCGGGAACGGACAGGCGTAACGTTCCTGGGCGATCGGGCAGGACGGGATCCGGGGCAGAGCTCGCCCAAAACACCCGCAAAAATGGCCTTCCAACGCTCGAAATCCAGTATTTTTCGGGTGTTTTTCTTTTTGTTTCAACGGGCGTTCGAGGTCCGACCCCAAACTGGTACCCCAAACTGGTTCAGACCAGCAGGCGGTGCTCGCTGTGGGGGTTGAGTTCGCCCAGGCGGCCGACGAACTGCAGCAATTCGAGGCCGGTGGCCGGCTCCAGGGCGCGGGCGCGCTCGCGCAGACGGTCCCAGCGCGTCACGGGCACGCGGCCGCGGACGGCGAACACGGCAACGTTGCCCTTGCGCTCTGCCGGCAGGCAGACCACCTGGCCGGAGAACACGCGCTCGATGCGCTGCAGGAAGGTGTCGAAGCGGCTGTCGCTGCTCCACAGATTCACCGACAGCACCCCGCCCGGTTCCAGTGCGAGCCGGCACTGGTCGTAGAAGTTCTCCGTGGCCAGGGCCTCGACCTGGGACTGGGCGTCGAAGCCATCCACCATCAGCACGTCGCAACAACCGGGGTGGGCGCGTACGTGGCTGCCGCCGTCGCCCAGCAGCACCGACAGCCGCGGATCGTCCCGCGGCACCCCGAACTGGGCGTGGGCGGCGGCGATGACGCGGGGGTGGTTCTCCACCACGGTGACACCGGCCTCGGGAAAGGTGTGCAGGACGTACTTCGCCAGCGAACCCCCGCCCAGGCCGATCATCAGGACGTGCCTCGGCTCTGGGTGGAACAGCAGGAAGCCCATCATGGCCCGCGTGTACGACAGCACCAGCTCATGGGGCGCGCTGATGCGCATGGCGCTCTGCACCGTGTCGCTGCCCAGATGCAGGTAGCGGACGCCGGCCTTCTCGCTGACGTGCACCTCGTCCTCGCCGCGGGAACGACCGCCGCGCGATCCGGAAAACAGAGCCATGGTGGGGAGTTTGCCCGTTAGAATCCGGCCTTTGCGAGCGTCGCGACCGCCGTCGCAGGCCTGCAGCGCAGGCGGCCGCGAACGCCGAACCCCAATTCTCCTGGCAAAACTCATCCGATGCGAGTCTCCCGCTTCTTCCTATCCACTCTGAAGGAAGCTCCCGCCGAGGCGGAGCTGGTCAGTCACCGCCTCATGCTGCGCGCCGGCCTCATCCGCAAGCTCGGCAGCGGGCTCTACACCTGGATGCCGCTCGGCCTGCGGGTGCTGCGCAAGGTGGAGGCGGTGGTGCGCGAGGAGATGAACCGGGCCGGCGCGGTGGAGGTCTTCATGCCCGCGGTTCAGCCGGCCGAGCTGTGGCAGGAAACCGGCCGCTGGCAGGTGTTCGGCCCGCAGATGCTCAAGATCCGCGACCGGCACGAGCGCGACTTCTGCTTCGGCCCGACGCACGAGGAGGTGATCACCGACATCGCACGCCGCGAGATCCGCAGCTACCGCCAGCTGCCCGTGAACTTCTACCAGATCCAGACCAAGTTCCGCGACGAGATCCGGCCACGCTTCGGCGTCATGCGGGCGCGAGAGTTCGTCATGAAGGATGCCTACTCCTTCCACACCTCGTTCGAGGACCTACAACGCGAATACCGCAACATGTATGACGCCTACGCACGCGTGTTCACGCGGCTGGGGCTTCGCTTCCGCGCTGTGGCGGCCGACACCGGCGCCATCGGCGGCACCGGCTCGCACGAGTTCCACGTGCTGGCCGACTCGGGCGAGGACGCGATCGCCTTCTGCCCCGAGTCCGACTACGCCGCCAACGTCGAGCTCGCCGAGGCCCTGGCCCCGGTCCAGGGCCGTCCTTCCGCCACCCAGCCCATGGCCAGGGTCGAGACCCCGGGGCGCAAGACCATCGAGGACGTCGCCGACTTCCTCGGGCTGCCGGCCGCTCGCATCCTCAAGTGCATCGCCCTGATCCACGAGGACCGACTGGTCATCGCCCTGCTGCGCGGCGATCACCAGCTGAACGAAGTCAAGCTCGCCAAGGTGCCGGGCCTGGGAGAGTTCCGTTTCGCCACCGAGGAGGAGATCGTGCGCCACACCGGATCGCGCGCCGGCTACCTCGGGCCCATCGGACTGCCTGACACGGTGCGCCTGGTGGCGGACCGGTCGGTGGCCGCCATGGCCGACTTCGCCTGCGGCGCCAACGAGGCGGGCTATCACCTCACCGGTGTCAACTTCGAGCGTGACCTGCCGCTGCCCGAGGTGTTCGACATCCGCAACGTGGTCGAGGGCGACCCAAGCCCCGACGGCCACGGCAGCCTGTCGATCTGCCGCGGCATCGAGGTGGGCCACGTGTTCCAGCTGCGCACCAAGTATTCGCAGGCGATGGACTGCGGCTTCCTGGACGACGCCGGCCAGACCCGGCCGATGGAGATGGGTTGCTATGGCATAGGCGTGTCGCGCATCGTCGCCGCCGCCATCGAGCAGAACCACGACGATCGCGGCATCGTCTTTCCCGCGGCCATGGCGCCGTTCCACGTCGCCCTGGTGGCCATCGGCTACCGCAAGAGCGAGGCGGTGCGCGCCGCGGCCGACCGCCTTCACGACGACATCGAGGCAGCGGGCTTCGAGGTGCTGCTCGACGACCGCGACGAGCGGCCCGGCGTGATGTTCGCCGACATGGAACTCACCGGCATTCCGCTGCGCGTCACCGTGGGCGACCGCAGCCTGAAGAACGGCGAGATCGAGGTCCAGCACCGGCGCGACCCGAAGGCGCAGCCGGTGCCAGTGGACGGGGCGGTCGCATGGGTGCGCGAGCAACTGGCCTGATCCTCGCAGCCGCGGCCTTCCTGGCGTCGGCCGCGCCCTCGCCCGCCCGCGCCGGGGCGCAGCGGCTCGAATCACTTTCGGCATCGGTACAGGCGCGGCTGCAACACAGCGTCGCCGACGTCGGAATCGCGCGCAGTGCCTTCGGCGACGATGCCGGCGCGCAGGCCTGGATCGCCGCGCTGTCACCACGACTCGCGTCCCGCCTGCCGGATGCGGATGGCCGCGAGGAGTTCCTCCTGACCGCCCACTACGAAGCACTGCGCGCCGGTCTC
>JBILUV010000038.1:0-18976 GCA_044370825.1 Burkholderiales bacterium
CGAGACTGGGCTGCATACCTCGACTGCCCACAGGATTCTCGGCGTGATGGTGGAGCAACGACTCATCGACCGAGTCGAGCCCGGGCATTACCGGCTCGGCATCCGGCTGCTGGAACTCGGCCAACTGGTCAAGTCCCGCATCGATCTGCGCGCCGAGGCCCTGCCGGTCATGCGCAGCCTGCACGCGGACCTGCACGAAACCGTCAACCTCTCCGTGCGCCAGGGCGACGAGATGATCTACGTCGAGCGGCTCGTGTCGGACCGGCAGGCGATGCGTGTGGCCCACCTGATCGGCGCGCGCGCCCCCCTGCACGTCACCGCCGTCGGGAAGATCTTCCTGCTCGAGGACGGGCCGGAGAGCTGCCGGCAGTATGCCCTGCGCACCCAGTTGCCAGGGCTGACGCGCAACACCATCCGAGACCTGGGCGCCCTCACCCGGGAGATCGAGAAGTCGCGCCGGACCGGGTTCGCCTTCGACCACGAGGAAGCGGAGCCGGGGGTGTCCTGCGTGGGCGCCGGAATCCGCGACGACGAGGGCCGCCTGGTGGCGGGCCTGTCGGTGTCGGCCCCCTCGAACCGGCTGGATCGCAACTGGGGGCTGGCGGTCAGGCAGGCGGCCGACGTCATCTCTCGGGCCATCGGCTGGAAGGACGGGCGCGGCTGACAGCCAGGATGAATCGGCCGAGCGTACCGGCTCAGCCCGTGTCGCGGTCCAGAGCCTCGTCCGCAAGCGAGAGGGGATCCTCCAGCGGCTCCAGGTGGGTGATCACGGAACAGCCTGGCACCGCGCTCCGGATCTCCCCTTCGATGCGTTCCAGCAGATCGTGGCCTGCCTGCACCGTCCAGCCGCCGGGGACGAGGACGTGCACCGAGACGAACGAGCGCCCTGCCGCCTCCCGCGTGCGCAGCGCATGGAACCCGATGCCCTGGGCCCGGAACCGATCCAGCACCCCGTGGAGGGCCGCGAGCCGCGCCAGGTCCAGGGACGGGTCCAGCAAGCCCAGGGCCGAGCGACGCAGCAGGTTGTAGCCAGTCCACAGGATGTTCCCCCCGACCGCGATTGCGATCAGGGGATCGAGCCGCTGCCAGCCGGTCAAAGTCACCAGCACCACGCCCAGCACCACGCCGGCGGAGGTCCAGACGTCGGTCATGAGATGGCGCGCATCCGCCTCCAGCGTGATGGAGCGGTGCTGCCGCGCGGCGCGCAACAACAGCCTCGACACCCCGAGGTTGACCAGCGACGCCAGGAGACTGATGGCCAGCCCGAAGCCCACCTGCTCGAGGGCTGCCGGCGCAACCAGCCGCGGCGCGGCGGTCCAGATGATCGCGCCGGCCGCCAGCAGGATCATGGCGCCCTCGAAGCCGCTGGAAAAATACTCCGCCTTGCTGTAACCATGGGCGTGAGCCTCGTCCGGCGGCCGCTCGGCCAATGCCAGCATCCACAGCGCCACCAGAGCCGCGGCGAGGTTCACGAGCGATTCGATGGCGTCCGACAGCAGCCCCACGGAACCGGTGACCCACCACGCCCACACCTTCAGGCCGATGGTGGCGAGCGCGGCTGCGACAGAGATCCAGGCATAACGCGCCAGGCTGCGTGGACTCAGCACAGGCTCCAGCCGACCTCCCCGCCCGCACGCAGGGGCACCAGGCGCTCGCTGCCGTAGGGCAGTTCCGACGGCACGCGCCAGGCGCGACGCTCGAGGCTGACGTGGTCCTGGTTGCGCGGCAGTCCATAGAAGTCGGGGCCATGCATACTCGCGAACCCTTCCAGCCGGTCCAGGGCCCCGGCGGCATCGAACACCTCGGCGTACAGTTCGACGGCGGCGTGCGCCGTGTAAACGCCCGCGCAGCCGCAATCGGCCTCCTTGGTGTGGCGGGCGTGCGGCGCGCTGTCGGTGCCGAGGAAGAACTTCGGGCTGCCTGAGGTGGCTGCGTCGACCAGTGCGCGGCGGTGCTCCTCGCGCTTGAGCACCGGCAGGCAGTAGTGGTGCGGCCGGATGCCTCCCTGGAAGAGGGCGTTGCGGTTCAGCAGCAGGTGATGCACCGTGATGGTGGCCGCGACGTTCGGCCCGGCGGCACGCACGAATTCGACGGAATCCGCCGTCGTGATGTGCTCGAGCACCACCTTGAGCCGAGGCAGTGCGTGCGTCAGGGGTGCGAGCGTCCGCTCGATGAAGACCTTCTCCCGGTCGAACACGTCGATGTTGGAATCCGTGACCTCGCCGTGGATGAGGAGCGGCAGGCCGATGTCCTGCATGGCCTCCAGTGTCGCCATGCAGTGTCCGATCGCCGTGACGCCGGAATCCGAATTGGTGGTGGCCCCCGCCGGATACAGCTTCACGCCGTGCACATACCCACTGTCCCGTGCTCGCCGCACCTCTTCCGGCGGAGTGCGGTCGGTGAGATACAGCGTCATCAGAGGCTCGAAACGGGCACCTGCCGGAAGGGCGGCGACGATGCGCTCCCGGTAGGCGAGAGCCTGCGCCGTCGTGGTCACCGGCGGCTTGAGGTTCGGCATGACGATGGCGCGTGCGAAGCGCTGCGCCGTGTCGGGCAGGACGGCGGCCAGTGCCTCGCCATCGCGCAGATGCAGGTGCCAGTCGTCGGGGCGGATGAGGGTGAGGCGGTCCAAGTGTGAATCTCCCCGGTAGTCGAAATGCGAAGGCTAGCAGCCCCGGAACAATGACGCGACCCTGCACGCCATACTCTCAGGCTTCGCCGCTGCCTCCGCCCCCCCCGGACTCCCCGCCGCCGAGCCGCAGCGCCGCCGCATAGAGCTCGCGACGCTGTGCGCCGCTGACCCGGGCTGCAAGGCGGGCCGCCTGCGAAGCCGGCAGTTCCTCGAGCAGCAGGGCCAGCACACGCTCGCCTTCCGCCTGACGCCGGTCCGGTGCTTCCGCGGCTGCAGGGTGCACCAGCAGCACGAACTCGCCGCGCTCACGGTGGGCATCGGCATCGAGCCAGGCGAGCAGCCCACCAGCAGTGCACGCGTGGATGTCCTCGAAGCGTTTGGTCAGTTCACGACAGACCGTCACGCCCCGCGCCGCGTCCAGCACCAGCGCCATGTCCTCGAAGGTCTCGCGCACACGGTGCGGCGCCTCGTAAAAGGCGACCACATGGTCGCAGGTGGCCAGCCGCTCCAGGGCTCGCAACCGCGCCTCCCGCTTCACCGGCAGGAAACCATCGAAACGAAACCCGGCGGAGTCGACACCCGCAACGGACATGGCTGTCACGACCGCACTGGGCCCCGGAACAGGTACCACCGGGAACCCGGCGCGCCGCACCGCCTCCACCACCAGGGCCCCGGGGTCGCTGATCCCCGGCGTGCCGGCATCGCTGACCAGAGCGACGCTCTCCCCCGCCGCCAGCCATGCGACAACGCGTTGGGCACCCGCCCTCTCGTTGTGCTGATGCAGGGATGCCATGCGGGCGGCGATGCCGTGCGCATCCAGCAGCGCCCGGGTGTGACGGGTGTCTTCGGCTGCGATGCGGTCCACCGAGGCCATCACGTCGAGGGCACGCAGGGTCAGATCCCGCAGGTTACCGATGGGGGTGGCCACCACATATAATGTGCTGGCCTGAGCGCTGAAGGGTGTCGAATGCAACGGAACTGGATCCTGGTCCGGGTGTGGCGATGGTTCGTGTGCGCCCTACTATACGGCGCCGCCGGCGTGATGAGTGCCCATGCCCAGACTCCGGCGACGGAGGCGGAGGAAAAACCGCACATCGCAGCCCTGCTGCCGCTGCAGTCGACGGCTTTCGGCCGTTTCGCCGACGCAGTGCGTCGCGGCCTGGAGGCCGCAATGGCGGCCGACGGTGAGCGCGAGGACAGGCTGCCGGTCATCGTCTACCCGACCGGCGACGATCCGGAAGAAACGATCGACACCTACGACCGCGCCCTGCGCGCCGGCGCGAGCCTCGTGATCGGCCCCCTGCATCGCAGCGCGGTCCAGGCGCTGGCCATAAGCAATGCCGTCACTGTACCCACCCTGGCGCTGTCCATCCCCGACGCCGACGTGATGCTGCCGGACCGTTTCTATGCCTTCGGCGTGCACCTCGAGTCCGAGGCGAGGCAGGTGGCGCGGGTGGCGCGGGCACAGGGACGCCGCCGTGCCGCCGTCATCGTCGGGGACACCCCCCTGTCCCGACGCATCGCGCAGGCGTTCGCAGACGAGTTCGCGCACGGTGGTCGCCTCATCGTCGACCAGCACGGCTTCACGGCCGAGAAGGCGCGGATCAAGAAGATCCGTGACGGCCTCACCGCCAGCAAGGCCGATGCCGTGTTCTTCGCCATCGACGGCCCCCGGGTGCGGCAGATCCGGCCGCATCTGGGCCGCAGCCTCCCGGGCTACGCGACCTCCCTGGTACACACAGCCGAAGGGGCGGTGGTCGGCCAGTTCGACCTCGCAGGCATCATCTTCGTGGACATGCCATGGATGGTCGCGCCGGACCACCCGGCGGTCATGGCCTACACCCGGCCGACCGGCCTGTTCACCACCTACGAGCAGGAACGCTTCTACGCCATCGGGATCGACGCCTGGCGCCTGTCGCAGATGATGCTCGGGAGCACCTACAGCGGCCTCGGCATCCTCGACGGCGTCACCGGCCAACTGGTTCCCGGGACTTCGCGCCAGTTCCAGCGCGAGCCGATCGCCGCCCAGTTCACGCAGGCAGGAGTCCGGACCCTGGGCGACCTGGAAGCCCGGTGAAGGCGAGCGGGGACGCTGCCGAGGCGCGGGCGCTGGCCTATCTGCTCGCCCGCGGCTGCCGTCTGAAGGAACGGAATTTCCGCAGCCGCTTCGGCGAGATCGACCTGATCGTGATCGATGGCAACACCCTCGTTTTCGTGGAAGTGCGAAAGCGCGGAAACCGGGCTTTCGCCAGCGCCGCCGAGAGCATCACCGCCGCCAAGCAGCAGCGCATCCTCGCCACCGCGAGGCTGTACCTGTCGCGCCTCCCGGCGGAGCTGCCGTGCCGCTTCGACGCCATTCTGATCGACGGCGACGACCGCATCGAGTGGATCCGCGACGCCTTCTCGGCCTGAGGGACCTGCCCAGGCACACCGGCACCACCGCGCTGGTGCGATAATCCACGCATTCAATCAGGAATGCGGAATGGACACCCTCGCGCGCATCACCAGACACTTCCAGGAAAGCGCAGAGACCAAGCTGCGGGCGGCCCAGACCCTCGCCGCCCCGTTGCGCACGGCTGCGGAAAAGATGGCCCACTGCCTCATGAGCGATGGCAAGATCCTCGCCTGCGGCAACGGCGGCTCGGCGGCGGACGCGCAGCACTTCTCTGCGGAGTTGCTGAACCGTTTCGAGATGGAACGCCCCGGCCTGGCAGCCATCGCCCTGACCACGGACAGTTCGACGCTCACCTCCATCGCCAACGACTACGACTACGTGCAGGTGTTCTCCAAGCAGGTCCGGGCACTCGGGCACTCTGGCGACGTGCTGCTCGCCATCAGTACCAGCGGCAATTCGCCGAACGTCCTCGACGCCGTGCGGGCAGCCCACGACAAGGACATGGTGGTCGTCGCGCTCACAGGGCGCGACGGTGGCCAGATGACCGGCCTGCTGCGGACGGACGACGTGCATGTGTGCGTACCCGCGACCGTTACTGCCCGCATCCAGGAAGTGCACCTGCTGTGCCTGCACTGCCTGTGCGACGCCATCGATGTGCAGCTTTTCGGAGCCCAGGAATGAACGCATTGCACCAAGCCGGCATCACCCGCAGCGGACTCGCCGCAGGCCTGTTGCGCGCCACCTGTCTGGCAGCAGCCCTCACCCCGGCCATATCTTCGCTGCAGGGGTGCTTGCCCGTGGTGGCGGCGGGAGCCGTGGGCGCGGGAGCGCTCATGGCGGACGACCGCCGCAGCAGCGGCACCTACCTCGACGACCAGAGCATCGAGGTCAAGGTCGGCAGCAGGATCTCGTCGGCGCTCCCCAAGGACACCCACGTCAATGCAACGAGCTACAACCGTGTGGTGCTGCTGACCGGGGAAGTGCCTGACGAGAAGGCGCGGACCGAGGCGGCCAGGGTCGCGCGCGACGTCGAAGGCGTGCGCCAGGTGGTCAACGAACTCTTCGTCGCGGACACCACCAGCCTCGCCTCCCGATCCGTGGACACCTACATCACCTCCGCGGTCAAGACCCGCTTCATCGAAGCCCGCAAGTTCCAGGCGAACCACGTCAAGGTGGTGACGGAGAATCGCGTGGTCTTCCTGATGGGACTGGTGACCAGCGCCGAGGCGGCGGATGCGGCAGCCATCGCCTCGCGGACCACAGACGTGAAGAAGGTGGTGCAGGTGTTCGAGCCCTACACCCTGCCGAAACAGGAAAAATAGATCGGGTCCGCCCGGGAAGACGCACCTACCCGTCAGGCAGTCTGCACCACCGCGGGTCGACCATCAGGCGCGAACTGCAGCGAGGACAGCCGCGCGTAGAGGGCGTTGCTGTGCAGCAGACTGTCGTGGTCACCGTCACCGACCACCCTGCCGGCATCGATCACCACGATGCGATCGGCATGCCGCACCGTGGCGAGCCGGTGTGCAATGACCAGCACCGTGCGTCCCCGCATCAGGGTCTCGAGCGCGAGTTGCACCTCGCGCTCAGACTCCGCATCCAGCGCCGAGGTGGCCTCATCCAGCAGCAGGATCGGGCGGTCTGCGAGGATCGCCCGGGCGATCGCCAGCCGCTGGCGCTGTCCTCCGGACAGCCGCAGGCCACGCTCGCCCAGCAAGGTGTCGTATCCCTCTGGCAAGGCCTCGACGAAACCTGCCGCGTAAGCTGCACCACAGGCCGCCCGCACATCCTCGTCCGGCGCGTCGGGACGGCCATAGAGCACGTTCTCGCGCACGCTGGCAGCGAAGATCGCCGGCTCCTGCGGCACGACCGCCATGCGCTGGCGCAGCACCCGCGGATCCATGGCGCGCACGTCCACGCCGTCCACGCTCACCGTGCCCGCTTGGGGGTCGTAGAAGCGCAACAGCAACTGGAACACGGTCGACTTGCCCGCGCCCGAAGGGCCGACCAGAGCAACCCTCTGCCCAGCGGCCACGTCCAGATCGAAACCTTGCACCGCCGGCGAACGCGGCCGCGTGGGGTAAGCGAAGCTCACGCCACGCAGGCGGATCTCGCCGCGCGCTGTCACCAGGGGTGACATGGGCACCTCGGGCACGGGCACGGCGGCAGATGCCTGCAGGATCTCGACCACGCGGCCGGCGGCACCAGCGCCGCGCTGGAGGTCGCCCACCACCTCACTGATCGCCCCGACGGCCGAGGCCAGCATCCCCGCGTAGAAGACAAAAGCCGACAACTGGCCGGCCGTAAGTCTGCCGGCGAGCACGTCGTGGCCTCCGATCCACAAGACGATGCCAATGGCGCTGAACACCAGCAGGATGACGGCCGCCACCAGCAGCGCCCGCACCCGGATGCGCAACCGCGCCGTGTCGAAGGCGCGCTCCACCCGCGCCCCGAAAGCGAGGCGGTCGACCTCTTCATGGGTGCAGGCCTGGACGGTGCGGATCTCGTGCAGGGTCTCGTCCAGGTAGGCGCCGAGATCCGCCACCCGGTCCTGGCTGGCCCGAGACAGACGGCGGACACGGCGCCCGAAAATCAGGATCGGCCCCACCACCAGTGGCACCACCAGCAGCACCAGCAGGGTGAGCCTGGTGCTCGTCAATGCCAACATGATCAAGGCCCCCCCTCCCAGGACGGCATTGCGCACGGCCATGGAAACGCTGGTCCCAACCACCTGCTCGAGCAGAGCCGTATCCGTGGTGAGCCGGGAGATCAGCTCGCCTGTGCGAGCCGCCTCGAAGAAGGCGGGCGATTGCTCGAGAAGCTTCGAGAACACCGCCCGGCGCAGGTCCGAGACCACGCGCTCGCCCAGCCACGAGACCTGATAGAAGCGAACGAACACCGCGACCGAGAGCAGGGCCACAAGCACGAACAGACTGCCGAGGGCATGGTTCAGCGCGGAGGAATCGGACTGGGCGAAGCCTGCGTCGACCACATGGCGCAGGCCCTGGCCGATGACCAGAAAGCAGGCGGCCGCCACCAGCAGGGCGATGCCGGCGACGACGATGCGCCACCGGTACGGTGCGGCGAAACGCCAGAGCACCCCGAGCGCAGCCAGCCCGCGGTCACGTGGCGCGACAGTGCCATCGGCGCTCACCGGTCGGGCATGCCCTGGGCGTGCGGCGCGGGACGGTGCTTCACACCGGCCTGGTCGCCACCTCGCCAGACCGCGCGCCGGCAATCACCAAGAACAGACCGCGCGACTTCTCCGCCAGCAGGTCGATCGTGTCGTCCAAGGCCACGATACCCGCCGGCGCTCCCGCGCCGTTCACCACCTGCACACGCCTGAGGCCTTGGCCACGCATGACCGAGATGGCTTCGGCCACCCCCATCATCCCGGGCGTGGTCGGGACTCCGCGGGTGATCGACTCGGACACCCTCGCCGCACTGGCATCGACCCGCTTCGCCACCACCGCCACCCCGATGTCGTGGTCCGTGAGCGGGCTCACCGGAACCCGTCCCCGGGCGGTCTGTTCCAGCACAACTACGCAACCGGCGTGATGCGCCTGCATCACCCGCGCAGCGTCCAGCAAGGTGTCGGCGGCCCGCACCACGGCCGCCTACCGACCGCAGATCTCGCCGACAGCCAGGTCGCATACCCTCCTGAAGTCCGGGCGCAGCCTTCCACGCCACCTCGGCAATCATGGCAATCAGTGTTCCCGCATGTGCATGACGATGATCAATCACCGGTTCGACAACCCTCCCTCGCGTCGGTGCAGCAAGGGGGCCCGGCTCCAGCAAACCCGAGGCCATCGTCGTCTCGACGAACGGAGCGACAGCGTAACAGGAGATCGACTGCGACCGCTCCCCAGCCGGACCAGACGGGGGGCAGTGGTACCACGGTACTCGGCGCAAGTACTCCCGGAACTGCTGAACCCGCACCCGCTGAGAGCGACATAGGGCCCAATCGCGAGCGCCTGTGGCCGGCATCGGGAATAATCCATCGGTGTGACACCTGTGCCCTGGAGATCGCGATCGTGACCCCGACGCAGCCTGACGCTCTGATCCATGCCGCCGCCCTCACCGACCTGATCCGCCGCATGTTCGAAGCGGCCGGCTGGACTCCGCGTGAGGCGATGCTCGCCGCCGATCACCTCGTGCTGGCGAATCTCAGCGGCCACGACTCCCATGGTGTCGGCATGGTGCCGCGCTACATGCACTCGGCGGCCCGCGGCCTGCTCAGGAAAGGCTCCCCTCTCACCACCGTCCTGGACGCCGGCGCCCTGCTGACCCTCGACGGCGGCATGGGCCTGGGACAGGTGGTCGGGCACGACGCCATGTTGCTCGGCATCGCCCGGGCACAGACGCACGGCGTCGCAGTGCTCAGCCTGCGCAACGCGCATCACCTGGGGCGCATCGGCCACTGGGGCGAGCAGGTGGCTGCCGCCGGCCTGGTCTCGATCCACCACGTCAACGTGATCGGACGGCCGGCCCTGGTGGCCCCGTGGGGCGGCACCCAGGCACGCTTCTCCACCAATCCGCTGTGCATCGCCATCCCGCGCGGCGATGCCCCCCCCGTCGTGCTGGACTTCGCCACCTCCCGCATCGCCCACGGAAAGACTCGCGTCGCGTGGAAACGAGGCGTTCCAGTGGCGGACGGCAATCTCCTCGACCCTGGCGGCCATCCGACCAACGACCCCGCCGTGATGTGGACCGAGCCCCTGGGCGCGCTCCTGCCCTTCGGCGAGCACAAAGGCTACGGGCTGTCCTTCGTCAATGAGCTGCTGGCCGGGGCCCTTGGCGGCGCCGGCACGCTGCCGGGCCGGACGGACTGGAGCGTAATCGACAACAACATGTTGTCAATCATCATCGACCCGTCAAGGCTGGGGGGCGCCGACAGCTATCGCGCGGAGACAGAACGGTTGATCCGGTGGGTCCGCGAAACACCCACGGTCCCGGGCGTGGACCGCGTCCGCATTCCCGGCGAGCCGGAGCTCGAGATGCGCACCCGGCGCAATTCGGAGGGCATTCCGGTCGATCCGACGACCTGGGCCGAGATCGTCGACTGCGCGGTCACTTTGGGGCTGGACCTCGCCGCGGTGGCGGCGCTGGCCGAGGCCAGCGCCTGAGAGACCCGGTCTGGGCAGTCATCTAGTCGCGGCCAAGCAGGCGTTCTCGGGTCTCGGACACGGCGTTGGCGTGGGCTTCGAAGCCCTCGTACGTGGCCAGGACGCGCGCATGCTTGGCGAGTTCGGGGTAGCCGGCTGCGGTGACGTAGCCGATGCCGGTGCGCTTCATGAAGTCGAAGGTCGACAGCGGCGAATAGGTGCGCGCCCAGCCACCGGTGGGCAGCACTGCATTCGGCCCGAGCACGAAGTTGCCCAGGGTGATCGGCGTGTTCTTCCCCAGCAGGATCTCGCCGGCGTGCTGGATGCAGCCGAGCCACTGGAACGACTCCTCGCCGTGGATCAGCAAGTGCTCCGGCGCGTAGTCGTTGACGAAGGCGCAGGCCGCATCCATGTCGGGGGCGAGCACGATGCCGCCGCGGGCACCGCACAGCACCGCCGAGGAGAAACCGACGCGTTGCTCGCCCATCTGGCTCCAGAAGCCGGGAATCGCATCGCGCGCCGCCGCCGCCACTGCGGGGCTGCTGGTCACGAGGTAGGCCGAGGAGTCCGCGCCATGCTCGGACTCGATGAGCAGGTCCAGAGCCGCGACACGCCCGTCGGCGCTGGGGTCCGCCAGCACGATGGCCTCGCTGGGGCCGGCGGGAATCCCGGTGTCGAACACCCCCGCCAACAGGCGCTTGGCCGCCACCACCCAGGGACTGCCGGGCCCGACGATCTTGGCGCAGCGCTTCACCGAGCGCGTACCGTAGGCCACGGCCGCCACCGCCACGGCGCCACCGACGCGGTAGACGGTGTCGACACCGGCGATCTTCGCTGCCACCAGCGTGGCTGCGTCGAAGTCACCACCTGGGCCGGGGGGCGTCACGACGCAGATCTCGGGCACCCCGGCGACCACGGCGGGCACCGTGGTCATCATCACCACCGAGGGAAAGGCGCCCTTGCCGCGCGGCACGTAGCAGGCCACCGAGGGAATGGGGAGCCAGCGGTCACCAGCGAAGGCGCCTGGACGGATCTCCTTCATCCACATCGATTCCGGCTTCTGTTCCTCATGGAAACGACGGATGTTCTCCACCCCGTACTCGATGGCCGCTACGACCTCGCGGTCCAGGCTGGCGAATGCCCGTTCAAAATCTGCTGGGCGGGCGGCCAGCCCGTCCAGAGGCAGTTCGACGCGATCGATGTCCCGTGCGAAGCGGACGATGGCGTCGTCACCCTCGGCCCGCACCGCGTCCACGATGGGCTGGACCCGCTGCAGGAAAGGTGTGAGGTCGGACTCAGTACGGCGCAGCAGGGCCTCGCGGGCCTCGGCGCCGAGTTGGGACAGCACGTGGAAAGAGATGCTTTCGGGCGCAGGAACAGTCATGACGGGAGAGGTTTAGGCAAAATGCTATTGTAGCCTTCAAGGACCGCAAGCCCTCGCGACGCGAAGAGCTCGGAGCGCGCTCCCACCACGAATCACACGGACCGGCAGTGGCGCACCTCCGCCCGCCCACACGCGGCTCGAGCGCCGATACGCCGTTTTGCGGATTGGTGCCCGGGCCCGGTGCGATTCCGGGCGATGCCAACAACGGATACGCCATGAACTGGAAGACCGCCTACCGCTCCCTCTACTACGCCACCATGCCGGAACCTGCGGACCTCGCGCTGCCCCGCCGCGAGACGGCGCTGCTGGTGATCGACATCCAGAACGCCTACGTCGATCGCCCTGACCGGGCGTCGCTGTCGCCTCAGGAACAGCGCCACCACGATGACTGGACGCCCTTCCACGACCGCATGCGCGAGGTCGTGATCCCGCGCGTGCAAGGCGTCATGGAGCGCTTCCGGGCCGAGAACATGGAAGTCGTCTTCGCCCGCATTGCCTGCCAGACCACCGACGGCCGGGAACGCTCCCTGTCCCAGAAGCTGCCCGGCTTCAACAACCTCCTGCTGCCGAAGGATGAGCACGCCTCCCAGATCGTGGCCGCACTCGCGCCGCGGGGCGACGAGATCGTGGTCACCAAGACCACGGACAGCGCCCTCACGGGCACTAACCTGCGCCTGATTCTGAACAACATCGGCATCCGCCACGTGGTGTGCACAGGCATCTTCACCGATCAGTGCGTGTCATCCACAGTCCGCAGTCTGGCCGACGAAAGCTTCGGCGTCGTTGTGCTCGACGACTGCTGCGCCGCAGCGACAGACGAACTCCACCGAAAGGAGCTGGAGATCCTCAACAACATCTACTGCCATGTGATGCGCGCCGACGAACTGTGGGCACAGATCGCGTGATGGCGGCCGAGGCGATCCGCGAACTCGTTGCCCACCGACGAGTGCCGCGCCGCCTCGCATCGGTTGAGGCCACGCTCACTTTCCGGAACCTGCGTTGCAATACCATCGCTGACGATCACGCGAAAGGCTCCCCGGCACGCGGAGACGTCGCCGATGGGCAAGTCCAGGGGCAGCGCCCGGTTCACGGGCGTCGCAGTATCGATCCCTGTGGGGACGCAGGGTGCGGTGGGCGGTGAAACCGCCGAGGCTGAATTCGCCGGTACGTGGGGTTGCATCCTGTTCAGGGTGGGAGGCGCCGCCGGCAGCGGCCCATGCACGGCGGGCTGGCACGCGCTGGAAATCGCCAAGAACAGCAGTTACCGGATGGGACCATCCCAGAGCACGGTCTCGGCGCCTGGCCGCAAGGCGAGCTTCGGGGGCGGTCTCGCGTTCGTGGGTCCGGCAGAGATGACAGAACCGTCCCGGTTCGAGTTCCAGTGGCGCGACGCCGAGGGCTTCAGCTACTGCGCCGTGTTCATCAGGACACCTGCAAAGTGAGGGGCGCCAGCCCGGATGCTGCTCGCGCGCGGCGATCGGCCCCCTCACGGGTTTCGCGGCGGCGGCACAGTGACCCGAGTTCGACCGCCCCGTGAAGATCGATCGGTCCATCCTCGACTCGGCTGTCCGCCAGGGAATCCTCGCGCCGGAGCAGGCAGACGCGTTATGGACCTTCCTCGGAGAGCAGAGCGCGGATGCGCCCAGCTTCCGCGCCTCCCACGTTCTCTACTACCTGGGCGGACTGCTGGCCATCGGCGCGATGAGCCTGTTCATGACCCTGGGGTGGGAGGCGTTCGGCGGTTGGGGTCTGCTGCTGATCGCCATTGGCTACGCGGTTGCCGGGTTGTGGCTCACTGAGCGGCTGCTGCGTCGCTGGCGGCTGCACATCCCGGCGGGAATCAGCGCCGTGTTCGTCGTCGCACTGGTGCCTCTTGCCATCTACGGCCTGCAGTCCGGCCTCGGCCTCTGGCCGGAGGACAATGCCTATCGCGACTACCACCGGCTGATCGACTGGCGCTGGGTGCTGATGGAGCTCGGCACGCTGGCGGCCGGCGCGGTGCTGCTGTGGCGCTACCGCCTGCCCTTCCTGGTCATGCCGGTCGCGCTGACCCTCTGGTACATGAGCATGGACGCGACGCCGTTTCTCTTCGGCGAGGCCGACGAGACCTGGCAGTTACGGCGCCTGGTATCGCTCTGCTTCGGCCTCGGGATGCTCGCGCTCGCCGTCTGGGTGGACCTGCGCACCCGTCAGGAGAAGGACTACGCCTTCTGGCTGCACCTTTTCGGCGTGATCGCTTTCTGGGGCGGGCTGTCGCTCATGAGTTCGGAGAGCGAGGTCGGCAGGTTCCTCTACCTCTGCGTGAATCTCCTCATGATCGCCGCCGGGACGCTGCTGTCGCGCCGTGTGTACGCCGTGTTCGGCGGCCTGGGTGCCACAGGTTACGTCGGGCACCTCGCCTACGAAGTTTTCAAGGACAGCATCGCCTTCCCGTTCATCCTCACCGGGATCGGCATCGCCATCGTCTATCTCGGGGTGCTCTGGCAGCGCAACGAAAAGGCAACCGCGGCGCGCCTTCGCAGCATCCTGCCGGCAGCCATGCGGCAGATGATCGAACGGCGGCGGTGAAGTCGGTGAACCATCGGGCTACCGCCCCTTGAGGAAGACCTCCAGCCCGACCAGACGATCCAGCACCACGATGGCAACCCCCGCCACGAGGATGTAGATGACGGACACCGCAGCGAGGTCCGGGGTGATGATGCTGCGGATCGAGTTGTAGATCGACACCGGCAGCGTGACTATGTTGGCGTCGGTGAGCAGCAGGCTGACCAGGAACTCGTTGAACGCCAGCACGAACATGATGAGCGCACCGGTGATGATGCCCGGCGTGACCGCCGGCAGGGTGACCGTGAGAAAGGCCTGCACCGGAGGCGCGCCGCAGTTGGCGGCCGCGTTCTCGAGATCCGGATCCAGGCCGTTGGCCGAGGCAAGCACGGACCAGATCATGAAGGGCAGGTTGACCACGCCGCAGGCGAGGCCCACAGGCCACAGCTCGCCGAGAATGCCCACCTCACCGAAGAACAGCATCAGGCCGATGCCGGAGCCTATGAGCGGAATCGTGAAAGGCAGCAGCAGGTAGACCTGGAGCAGGTTGGCGAAACGCAGGCGGTGGCGGGCGAGGCCGAGCGCGGCGAGCGTGCCGGCAGGCACGCTGACGAGGGTGCACACGAGCGAGACCCAGAACGAACGCACGAAGGCGTCACGCAGCACTTCCGAGGCGAACACCTTCTCGTACCAGCGCAGCGAAAAACCCTCCGGTGGAAACACGATCATGTTCCCGGTGGTCACGGAGGCACCGAGAATCACCAGCGTAGGCGCGGCCAGTGTGAGCAGATTGAATCCGACCACCAGCCACAACAGCAGCGTCTTGCCCCGTGCGCTCATGCCCGTGCCTCACGCAGTTCACCACGCGAGGCGGCTGGTGTCGCGAACGGCCATCGGATCTGCCTCATGCCCATCGTTCAGCCCTTTTGCAGGGTGCCGGCCCCGAGCACGGTGAGGAGAACACCGACCAGCGTGCTGCCGAACAGGACGAGCGCGATGGCGACCGCCGATCCCAGGCCGTTGTCGGAGATGCGGAAGAAGGCGTCGTACACGGCATTGGCGATGAAGTCGTTGGTGCCCCCGCCCAGCACCACGGGCATGGCGTAGTCGGTCAGGGTGAGCGCGAACACGACGACCGCCGCCGCGACCAGCCCTGGCCGCGCAAGCGGCAGCGTGACGTGCAGGAAGGTGCGCTTCCAGTCAGCGCCGAGGCTTTCCGAGGCGAGTTCGAGTTCCTCCTGGATGGCCGTCACCGCCGGCGCAATGAGCAGCACGGCGAACGGCAGCATGTACTGCACCAGCCCGAAGATGAGCGACGGGTAGTTGTAGATCATCTTGAACGGCCCCAGCCCGACCAGTGCGAACAGGTTGTTCAGGATGCCCTCGCGGCCCAGCACGATCAGCCAGCCATACGCGCGCACCACCTGGCCGATGAAGAACGGCAGGAACAGGCTGATGAGCAGGAACTTGCGCGTCCAGGCCGAGCGCGTGCGCACCATCAGGTAGGCGTAGGGAAAGGCCAGGGCCACGGTGATGACGGTCACCAGCAGGGCAGCGACGGTGCTGCGCACCAGCACCGTGAGGTACGTCGACTGAGAGGCGAGTACGGCGTAGTTCGCCAGGGAGTAGTCGGCGCTCTGCTCGAAGGTCTCGGTGTCGAGCAGTCGCAGGCTCGAATCGCCCATGTACCCCAGCCCGATCACCAGCAGGCCCACCAGCGCGATCGCCGGCGCCATCAGGAGCCAGCCCGTGAAGCGATGCAGCGCGCGGGGCCAGAGCACGGCGGCGACTGCTTCGACGGCGTCCAGCAGACGCCAGTGCATGGGGATCTTCATCGCAGGGTGGTGGCGGGAAGGACGAACCGCTCCCGCGTGGCGGTCACATGAGGCAGGACACTCGCGGGTTGCCGCACGGGCAACCCGCGGTGGCTGCCGGAGACATCAGGCCCCTCCGGCAGCCATGGACGACTCCGGTCAGCCCTGCATGATCTGCTTGAACCGGCCGAACCACTCCTTTTCGTTCTCGACCTGGATCTTGTTCGGCACGCGCAGCAGCCGCTTGAAGTCCTCGTCCCTGGTCGGGTACGCGGGGTCTCCGACCATGTCAGCCGGCGGCTTGATACCGGGATTGACGCCGGGCAGGCCCAGGCCGTCGCACCAGATCTGCTGGGCCTCGGTGCTCAGGGCGTAGTTCACGTACTGCTTCGCCCAGTAGGTCTCGTTGGCGGGGCTGCCCTTGGGGATCCAGAGCGCATCCGTATCCATCTTGGCGCCTTCCTCGGGGATGGTCCAGGCGACCTTGACGCCGTTCTTCTTCGCGCCGCGGGCATTGGTGACGATGGTGCACGCCAGGTCGATCTCGCCTTTCTGGAACCAGTTGGTGAAGTCCGGATCCTCACCCAGCAGGGGCTTCTGGTCCTTGAGCTTCGCGATGAAGTCCCAGGCGGCCTTCATGTTCTTCGGAATATCGGCCACCTTGCCACCGCCTGCCACCTGGGCCGCAGGATGGAATCCGATCCCGTCGTTGTACAGGGCGATGCGTCCCTTGAACTTCGGGTCGAGCATCACCTTCCAGCTCTTGGGCGCGCCGTTGGGGAAGGCCTCGGTTCGGTAGGCGAGCACGTAGACATAGCTGTAGACGTTGACCAGCGGCCATTTGTCGAAGCCCATGGGCTTGGCGACCGGCAGCAGTCCCTTCAGGTTGGCAAGGTCCGACAGGTCCTCGCCGATGCCCTTGATGGCCGACTTCGTGGCATTGGTGGTGGTGTCCCAGTTCACGTGCACCGGCGGGCGGCGCTTCTGCTTCGCGGCCGCCCACAACTTCGGCTGCAGCTCGTTGTCCTCGGTCTCGTCGTAGCGGATCGCGATGCCGGTGGCCTTGGTGAAGCCCTGCGAGACACCGGCGTCGATGGCGTCCTTCCATTCACCGCCCCAGACACGGACGATCAACTCCTTGGGCTTGGCCGGCTCGGCGGCGAATCCGGCGCGGCTCAGCGGCAGGGCGGCCGCGAGCGAGCCCGTGGCAATGATGAAGCGGCGGCGGTCGAAACTGGAATGGTGGTCCATGGGGTCCTCGATGTCTGACTTCGTCATGATGCCGCCGCGGTTTCGCGCCGCGGCGGCTCCAGGGTCGGAAACAGCAGCAGGTCGCGCGCACGCCACCCAGCCACCACGGCATCGCCGGGGCGATGCCGCACATGCTCCTCGGGATGACGGTCGATGACGCGGAGCACGACGCCTCCCAGCGCCTCGGCACTCAGCTCATAGACCGTGCGGTCCCCCTCGAAGATGGCCTGCACGACGACCGCCTCGACGTGGCCGTCATGCCCGGGATCCGGCTGCGCGGCGATATGCACCTTCTCCGCCCGCAACGCGCAGTCTACCCTCGCGCCGGGCGGGAGGACGACATCGTCCGCGGCATGCGCCGGCGTCTCGACCTGCCCCGCCCGTACCATGACCCCGCCGCCCATCGCCTGCACCACCGTCCCGGGGAAGATGTTGGTCATGCCCAGGAAGCCGGCCACGAAGGCATTGCGCGGCGCGACATAGGTGCGCTCGGGGGGGGCGAACTGCTGCAGACGCCCGTGATCCATCACCATCACGTCGTCGGACATGACCAGCGCCTCGCGCTGGTCATGCGTGACGTTGATGGTGGTGACTCCGAGCTCCTGCTGGATGCGCCGGAACTCGAGTTGCATCTCCTCGCGCAGCTTGCGATCCAGCGCCGCCAGCGGTTCGTCGAGCAGCACGAGGTCGGGCTCGAACACCAGCGCCCGCGCAATGGCCACGCGCTGCTGCTGGCCGCCGGAGAGCTCGTGGATGCGGCGCTGCCCGAGCCCCTCCAGCTGCACCAGGCGCAGCATGCGCGCCGTGCGATCCGGAATCTCACGCGGATCGAAACGCCGCATGCGCAGCGGGTAGGCGACGTTGTCCCAGGCATTCAGATGCGGGAACAGGGCGAGCCGCTGGAACACCATGCCGATCGAACGGCGGTGCGGTGGCCGGGCGGACACCGCCTCGCCATTGACGCGTATCTCGCCGCTGGTCGGCTCGATGAAGCCGGCGATCATGCGCAGCAGAGTCGTCTTGCCCGACCCGCTTGGCCCGAGGATGGTCAGGAAACGGCCACGCGCAAGTTCGAAGCTGACATCGGCCACGGCAGTGGCAGCTCCGTAGCGTCGGGACACGCGCTCCACCGAAACCATCGGGTGCCCGGTGGGGGAAAGGTCCGCCTGATCTGTAATCGGCATGGTGGCAGGGGGGCTCGTACACCGGCGCTTGCACCGCACCGGAAGGGACCGGCGCCTGGCTCAGCGCTCAGAGCGCGGCGAGGTAGCCTCCATCGACATAGATGCACTGACCGGTGATGTAGGCGGAGGCCTCCGAGGCGAGGAACAGCGCGGCCCCCGCCAGATCCTCGAGCCTGCCGAAGCGACCGAGCGGAATCCTTGCCTGCATCGACGTCTGCCAGTCGGGGTTCTGGTAGAACACCTCGGTCATGGCCGTCCGGAAATACCCGGGCCCGATGGCATTGACGCGTATCCCCAACGGGGCCCATTCGGCAGCGAGGGCGCGCGTCATGCCGAGCAGGCCGGACTTCGATGCGCCATAGGGTACGGCGGTCGGGATGCCGACCTCGGAGGTCAGTGAACAGAGATTCACGATGCAACCACCGCGCCCCTGGGAGTGGAGGTGGCGCGCGACCGCCTGGGCGCAGAAGAAGCTGCCCTTCAGGTTGGTATCGACGATGCGGCTCCAGAGAGCCTCGTCGACGTCCAGAGACGGGCACACCTGCTCGACGCCGGCGTTGTTGAACAGCACGTCGAGCCCGCCGAGCGCGGCCACCGCTGCCGCCACACCTTCACGGCAGGCCGCCACGTCGGCGACATCCATGGCGACCGCCACCGCCTCGCCACC
>JBILUV010000429.1:0-2574 GCA_044370825.1 Burkholderiales bacterium
TCTCCCGGTCGGGAGGGTGTTTCTCCTCGCCGGCGGCGCAGGCCGCCGGCCCCACGGTCTTTCTCGGCAACAGGGTCCCGCATGTGGAATAGTCTGCTCTCCCCCTACCGTCGTCCGCTCGGACTCGCGCTGGCCTTCGGACTGGCGGCGGCGGTGCTGGTGCTGGCCGGACCGCTGTTCATGCTGCAGGTCTACGACCGTGTCCTGCCAAGCCGCAGCATGCCGACGCTGGGCATGCTGTTCGCCGGCGCATTCGTCTGCTACGTGGCGGTGAGCTTCCTCGACGTCGCGGTGAACCGCATCCTCGCCGCCATCGCCGCCGACTACGAACAGCGCCGCGGCAGCGCGCTCGCGGAGGTGCTCATCCGTCTCTCCGCCACCCCGGGCGCTTCGCAGAATGCCGCCTCGTTGCGGGACGTCCAGATCGTCTCGCAGTTCCTGTCGGGTTCGGGTACCAAGGCCCTGCTCGACCTGCCCTGGTTTCCGTTCTACGTCTTCGTGATCTTCCTGATGCATCCGGTCCTGGGATCACTCGCCCTCGCCGGTGCCCTTGCACTGCTGGCGCTGGCGTGGATCAGCGACCGCGCACTGCGCCGGCCGACGTCGCTCGCCTCGGCGCGGGCGCGCCACGCGAGTCACCTCATGGACATGGTCCAGCGCAACGCCGAGGCGGTGCACGGCATGGGCATGACGGGTTCACTCGTGGCGCGCTGGCGCCAGCTTGCCGACCGCGCGGTCGATGGCCAGACCGAGAGTGCAGAACGCGCCGCGCGCTTCTCCGCCACCATCAAGTGGTTGCGACAGGCCCTGCAGACCGGCATGCTGGCCGTTGGCGCCTGGCTGGTGATCGCCCAGGGCGCCACCCCGGGCATCCTGATCGCGGCCACCATCGTCCTGGCGCGTGCCCTCGGCCCGGTGGAGCAGCTGGTCTCGGGGTGGCGCGGACTGTCGGAGGCGCTCGGCGCCCACGCCCGCGTCGCTCGCACGCTGCAGGCACCGGCACCGCCCAAGGCGGCGACGGCGCTGCCCACCCCGACCGGCAGCGTCGAGGCCGAGGGCGTGTTCTTCGGTCTGCCGGGCGCCGACCACCCGATCGTCAATGGCATCGCCTTCCGATTCCACCCTGGCGAGAGCATCGCCATCGTCGGCGCCAGCGCGTCCGGCAAATCCACCCTTGCGCGGCTCATCGTCGGCATCTGGACCCCGACCCGCGGCTCGGTCAGCCTGGATGGCGCTCCGGTGTCCCTGTGGGACCGCGCCACGCTGGCCACGCACGTGGGCTACCTCCCGCAGAGTGTGGACCTGCTGCCGGGCACCGTCGCACAGAACATCGCCCGCTTCGGCGATGCCGATCCGGACCGGATCGCCGACGCCGCCAGGCTCGCCCGCTGCCACGATCTCATCCTGTCACTGCCCGCCGGTTTCGACACCGAGATCGGCGACCACGCCGAGCACCTGTCCTTCGGCCAGCGCCAACGCATCGCGCTCGCTCGCGCGGTCTATGGCAATCCCAAACTCGTCGTCCTGGATGAGCCCAACGCCAACCTCGATGCAGAGGGCGAGCAGGCGCTGATGGCCTGCATGCGCGATCTCAAGGCCCGTGGCATCACCGTGGTCCTGATCGCCCACAAGGCCAGCGTTCTCTCCTCCTCCGAACGACTCATGGTGCTGCATCGCGGCCGTATCCAGGCCCTGGGCCCGACCATGCAGGTACTGCGCCAGCTGGCCACGCGCTCCGCCCCGCGCCGGGCGGCGCCGCCGCGGACCGCCCCCGTTGCAAAGGAGCATCCGCCCGCACAGATGGAGGCGTCGGCAGCATGAGCATGCAGACCAGTCATCGCAAGCGCGTCGGCTCCGCCGCCCGGCTCGGCGCGGCAACACTCGCGGTCACGGCGGCCATCCTCGTCGGCTGGGCCCTGGCGGCGCCGCTGGACGGTGCCGTCATCGCCGCGGGTTTCGCCAAGCCGGAGCTCAGTCACAGGACGGTGCAACACCTCGAGGGGGGCATCGTCCGCACGCTGCACGTGCGTGACGGCGACCGCGTCGAGGCCGGTCAGCCGCTGCTGGAGCTGACCAGCGAGGAGATCTCCGCGGCTCTGGACGTGTTCCGCACCCAGGCCGAGGCGCTGCGGGCCCGTCGCGACCGCCTGCAGGCGGAGCTCGAGGAAGCGCCGACGCGCCCCCAGGACGGACGTGACCGCCGCAGTGCCGGCCAGTCCCGCTTCGCCCGCACCCAGAATCAGTCCCTCGACCTGTCTCGCGCCGTGGCGGACCGGGAACGCGCCTTCTACAGGGAGCAGATCACCGCCATCCGTGCCCAGATCAAGGCACTCGAGGATCGCAGGCAGGCGGACCGGGCGGGCAGCACCCTGGCGCAGTCCGACGTCGACACCAACCAGCAGCTGCAGGACTCGGGTTTCGTCTCGCGCAGCTACGTGCTGCGGCTGCGCCGCAGCGCCCACGACTCCCAGGCCAAGTCGGCCGAGAGCGAGGCGGAACTCGCCATCGCCCGCCAGAGGCTCAACGAAGTGTCGCTGAAGCTGGCGAACCACAGCCGCGAACGCCGCCGGCGGG
>JBILUV010000374.1:0-3070 GCA_044370825.1 Burkholderiales bacterium
CGACCATCGAGTCGTCGATCGCCGAACTGGATGCGAAGGTGGTCGCCTCGACCGCGATGGCGGAACGCCTGGTGGTGCGCGCTCCGGTGGCCGGCGTGATCACCGCCATGAGCGTTTCCTCCCCGGGCGCAGTGATCCAGCCCCATCAGGTCCTGATGAGCGTGGTCCCAGCGGGCGAGCCTCTGATCATCGAGGCGCGGGTGGCACCGGACCAGGTGGTCCACGTGGCCACCGGCCAGAAGGTGGACTTGCGCCGCAGCGGATTCAGCGGCCGCAGCGGCGAGATCATCACGGGCGAGGTGCGCTATGTTGCGCCGGATCGCGAGCGAGACCCCCACTCCGGCCAGTCGTTCTTCGTGGTCCGCGTCGCCTGCGAGACCGGGCTGACGGACGGCGTGCGCTCCGGCGAGGCGTTCGAGGTGTTCATCCGCACGGCATCGCGGACGACCTTCGCCTACCTGGCGAGCCCGGTGCGGGACGCGATGCTGCGCGCCATGCGGGAGCCCTGACCACCCTGCAGCCGGACTGCTGCGATCCGGCCGGTCTGTGGCGGGCGCAGCGATCCGCCCGCCGCCTCCCCTCAGGACGAATAGCGTCCCGGGTTGGCGAAGTTCTCGAAGCGGGTGTTCTCTCCGCGGAAGGTCAGGCGTACCGTGCCGATGGGGCCGTTACGCTGCTTGCCGATGATGACCTCGGCTGTTCCCTTGTCGGGACTGTCCGGGTTGTAGACCTCGTCGCGGTAGATGAACAGGATGACGTCGGCATCCTGCTCGATGGCGCCGGATTCGCGCAGGTCCGACATCACCGGCCGCTTGTTGGGCCGCTGCTCCAGACTGCGGTTGAGCTGGGACAGCGCGATCACCGGCGTGTCGAGTTCCTTGGCGAGGGCCTTCAGCGCGCGGGAGATCTCGGAGATCTCCGTGGCCCGGTTTTCCCCCTGTGACGAGGCGGACATAAGCTGCAGGTAGTCGATCACGATCAGCCCCAGCTTGCCGTATTGCCTGTGCAGCCGGCGGCTTCGGGCACGCACTTCCAGCGCGGTGAGCGCCGGCGTCTCGTCGATGTGTATGGGTGCCTCGTTCAGCCGGCCGACGGACTGGGTGAGGCGCTGCCAGTCCTCGTCCAGCAGACGCCCCGTGCGCAGCTTGTGCTGATCGAGCCGGCCGACCGAACCGAGCAGTCGCAGCACCAGCTGGGTGGCGGCCATTTCCATGCTGAACACCGCCACCGGCAGCCCGGCGTCGAGGGCGACGTTCTCGGCGATATTGAGCGACAGGGCGGTCTTGCCCATCGACGGCCGTCCGGCGACGATGACCAGGTCTCCGGGCTGCATGCCCGATGTCATCTCATCCAGGTCGGTGTAGCCGGTGGGCACGCCGGTGACGTCATTGGGGTTGTCGCGGTTGTAGAGCATGTCGATGCGCTCCACCACCTGCGTGAGCAGGCCGGGAATGGCCTGGAAGCCCTGCTTCCCGCGCGAGCCGGCCTCCGCGATCTCGAACACGCGAGCCTCGGCTTCATCCAGCAACTGCGCCGCCTCCCGGCCCGTGGGGTTGTATGCCGAGTCGGCGATGGCACTGCCCACCTCGACCAGCTGACGCATGATGCTGCGTTCGCGGACGATCTCCGCGTAGCGCCGGATGTTCGCCGCGGACGGCGTGTTCTCCGCAAGCAGGGCCACGTAGGCGAGACCACCGGCCTTGTCCAGGTCCCCGCTGCGCTCGAGGCTCTCGGCGACGGTCAGAACGTCGGCCGGGCGGGAAGTCTCGATCAGGCGGGTAATGTGGTGCCACACCAGACGGTGATCAGCACGATAGAAGTCGTCCTCTGAGACCACGTCACCGATCCGGTCCCAGGCGGAGTTCTCGAGCAGCAGGCCGCCGAGCACCGCTTGCTCGGCCTCGACTGAATGCGGGGGAAGCTTGAGCTGGCCGACCTGGGGGTCGATGTCGAGGGGAGGAGGCATGGCGGACCGCGGCGCAACGAAGGGTCACGGCATTGTACGCCCCCCGCCCGGCGACTCCTCGCGCTCACTACATCAGCAACGCTCCTGCCGCCAGGACGATGCCGCCGCCCAGAACCGCAAGCAGCAGACCGCGCCCGAACACCGCAGCGAACGCGCCCGGCGCCAGCGCCAGCCCACCGGCCAGCAGCGTCACCGCCGCGGTGACGAGCATCACCACGTCCAGCCACACCTCGGAGCCTTGCTGTGCCACGATCTGGAGTCCCTGCGCATCCATGGGCGCCCGCCTCAGCGATTGCCGCCGACTGCTGCTTTCTCCGGCGGTGCCTCGGGTGCGACAGGCGCCCCCGCCAGCGCCGGGTAGTCCGGCAACATCGCGCGCCCGTAAAGCGGCTTGTACACACCCTGATGGCAGGTGCTGCAATTGGCCTTGGGTGCATCTCCGCCCGCCCCCAGCCGGTGCGGCGGATAGGTGGGTCCGAGCGGATCGAGGAATGTCTCGTTCAGGTCGCGCACCATCCGGATGCCGTGCCACGCCTTCTGCCGTTGCGGTGTGCTCTGCTCCCAGTCGTAGAAGGCTCGCGAGTTGTGGCAGTAGGTGCAGTTGACCCCGAGCGCGTCCGACATGTGCATCATCAGAGCATACGTGCCCTCGGTCTCCTTGATGGAATGGCGGTTCCCCTCAGGCAGCGCAGTCGGTCCGGCAACACGGATCTCCCGCGCCGCCTTGTCGCGCAGGTAAGCTGTGAAAGGGTCGTAGGGCAGCGAGCTGTAGCCGATGGCCGCCGCCGGCGCATTCTGCTCTGCACGATCGCCCGCCGGGCCCAGCGCCGTCTTCGGCCCCTGGTCGACGAACCAGATGCGAGCCGGCACCGGCTGTCCGCGGTGGCAGGTGAAACAGGTGACCCCGGTGTCGGCGACATGGGACTTCCACTCGCTGTTCAGGTGCCGCGTCATCTGGAACATGCGGCGTGCGACCACCTTCGTGTAGAGGTCGTCCGACGCGAAGTTGCCACCCGCGTGGCAGTAGGTGCAGCCCTCCTTGGGGGCCACCCAGGAGGTGATGGCCACCATGGTGCGGGTGAACTCCGCCACGCTCAGATCGTT
>JBILUV010000236.1:0-5662 GCA_044370825.1 Burkholderiales bacterium
GCGTGACCCCGGGCCCCAGGGCGTTTGGCGCGCCCGGAGGGGATCGAACCCCCAACCCCCGGCTTAGAAGGCCGGTGCTCTATCCGGTTGAGCTACGGGCGCGGAATCTCCGGGAAAAGCCTGCAAACCTGGAAGTGGTCGGGGTGAGAGGATTCGAACCTCCGACATCCTGCTCCCAAAGCAGGCGCGCTACCGGGCTGCGCTACACCCCGACGATAGATCGAGCACTATAGCGCCCGGAAACAGCAAGGGTCAAACGGGCGGTCCGCCCGGATGTTTCATCAGGCCGCGGGTTGATCGCATGGTGAATTGCGAGGAAGGCCGTGCATGCCGTACCAGGCCAATAGCCAAAAGCCTATTGGGGCGAGGCGCAGGCGCCGGATGACCGCCAGGCGCCCGCCAGGGCCGGTGGAGACCGGCTGACCAATTCGTACCAGCAGCCAATTCACCGCGAACCCGATGTGCATCGATGCGTGGCTCATTTCCGGTGCGAAGCTGGCGAAGTTCGGTGGGCAACCCCGCCAGTCCGCGGTGGCACCACCGTGCTCCCTTACTCCCCCAGCCGCGTCCCTTCCAGCGTGGGGCCCGAAACGCCGTATATGCCGGCCTGAGAGCGACACGACGTGCGCTCGCCATGATCCAAGGGGCGGCCCAGATTCCTGCGGAAGCGGAATGCCAGGAGGTTGCGGCCAAAAACACGCGTTTCCGCATCGAATATCCACAATCTTGACAGTTTGCCGATGGAATGCGCGTTGCAACGCATGCCGGTGTAGTGGCGCAACGCGATGCATCCGGGATCCTGGACCAGTCGAATGTATCGGACTGACGGCCCCTGGTGAGTGCCCAGTGCCATGACAAAGAGGGAAGCGGCAGGACTGGATGCCGTGGAAACCGACTCTGCTCCGGCCCGTTGAGCCGCGCGCCCGCGTCGTTTTTCCGGATGACACCCAGTTGACGCTCGGGAAACACAACTGGCATGAGGTAATGATGAAGACTCAAGACAAACTGGCGAATCCGCGAGAGATCCGGCGTCGCTTGGGACTGAACCAGCAGCAATTTTGGGGAATGATCGGCGTGACGCAGAGCGGCGGCTCGCGCTACGAAAGCGGTCGGTCCATGCCCAAACCGGTAATGCAACTGCTCCGCCTGGTGCACGTCGACCGAATCGATCCCGCCCGCATCACACGGGCCGATTTCGAGGTCGTCTCCTTTCTGAAGGCCTCAAAGCCTGACTTGTACAAGCGTCTGCGCACGGAAGCCTCAGGAGCCAGCGCGCGTCCCTCGCGACCCGTCGCCGCCGCTACTCGTCGCACCGCAAGCGTGGCGCGCCACGTCTGAACCGGCAAGCAAGCCGGCCCACCAATCCGGGAGGATGAACGCCTGATCGCGAACATCCTCCCGACATCGCCGGCGCATAAATCCGGAAGGTGCGATGCGCTTCGGCACTAACGTCTGGACCAGAGGGTCCGCTCACCGTTGTCGTAAATGATGCGAAGCGTGAGACCGTCGTCGGTGAGGCCGTAGGTTCCAGCCCTAACCCAGTTTCCGGCTGGTCCCTCGACCGACAGCACACCGGCCCGCGCCTGCCACCAGCCCTTGTCAGTGATGCCGCCGTCTCCGCCCATGTATGACCAATCCTTGCCACCGGCCACCTGGCTGCCGCCGTGGAGCGCATAGCGACCGTCAGGGTAGACGAGCAGATGCGTCTCGGACGCCATCGACGCATTGCCGCTGACGGTGACCTCCTGTGACACCCACTGCCCCACGAGCCTGCCATCCCCACCAGCATCCGCTCTCGGCGGACGTTGCGCACCGTCACGAAAAAGCCTGAGCGGAAGAACGGAAGCGTCATGCCCAGGGCCGGCCGGTTCCGACAATTGAAGATCGAGGACGTCGCCGGAGAGTCTGGCGGTAAACTCGCCGCGCCCGCCCGCCGAGGTTGCCTCTCCCTGGGCACTCATCCCGTTTACCGCACCAGTCAGGGATATCACCGCCGTTCCGTCGGCCTCCACAACGCCCCTCAGGGTCGTTCCCTTCACCTCGAGGCGGGCGACGATTTTCGAATTGCCGGCGTCCAGGACGTAGACACCGGGCAGGCCAGCGGCCTGGAGACCACTGGCAAGCAGGAACGAGATCACGAACAGGGTTGTGCGCAAGGTTTAGCTCTTGGTGTTCTGACCGAGGATTGGCGGAGGGTGTGAGATTCGAACTCACGAGGGGCGTGAACCCCTGCCGGTTTTCAAGACCGGTGCAATCGACCGCTCTGCCAACCCTCCAACTCTTCGACGACTCCATCACCCTGCCGGTTTTGGCTGCGGCCGACCTGAAGGTCACCCTGCGCCAACGCCAGCTTCGCGGGCGCCAAGACCGGTGCAATCGACCGCTCTGCCAACCCTCCGACTGTTCGACGACGCTACCACCCTGCCGGTTTTGGCTACGGCCGACCTGAAGGTCATCCTGCGCCAGCGCCAGCTTCGCAGGCGCCAAGACCGGTGCAATCGACCGCCCTGCCAACCCGCTGCCGCCCGTGCAACGAGGCCACGCAAGCCTTGAGGCGCCAATCATACCGCCTGGGAGGCCTTGTCGAAGAGCGGCGGTCGTGGCGCGATTTGAAACTCACGTGCTGATTGCGTAGTCTTACGCCCAGCTTTCAACCCAAAGAAGGGGATCGTTCCTCATGCAACCCAACGTTCAAGTGCTCTCAGGCAGTCGGTCGCTCGGTGTCTCGCGTAACAAGGTGTTGCGCAACACCTATCTGCTGTTGGCTCTTACGATGGTCCCGACCGTCATCGGTGCGCTCATCGGAATGTCCACGGCAGGGATCGTAGTCAAGCATCCCATCATCACCAGCCTGGTCATGATGGGCGGAGTAATCGGCCTGCAGTTCGCCATTGCTGCCAATCGCAACAGCGGAGTCGGCGTGGCGCTCCTTCTGGGCATGACCTTCCTGCTCGGATGGTGGCTTGGCCCCATGCTGAACTATGCCCTTGCCCTTCGGAACGGCCCGCAGCTTGTGGGGCTCGCCGCCGCCGGAACTGGCGGAATCATGCTCGCCATGAGCGCGATAGCCACCACGTCCAAGCGAGATTTCAGCTTCATGGGCAAGTTCCTGATGGTGGGCATGATCGTCCTGCTGGTGGCAATTGTCGCCAACATGTTCCTGCAGTTGCCGGCGCTGTCCCTTACCATTTCCGCCCTCGCCATCGGCGTGTTCTCGATGTTCCTGCTCCACGACGTGAGCCGGATCGTCAACGGGGGCGAGACCAACTACATCATGGCTGCCACGGGGGTCTACATGAGCCTGTACAACATCTTCGCGAACCTGCTCAACCTTCTGCTGGCGTTTGGGGGCGAGCGCGACTGATCGTACTCGTCGCGGCACGCCTGCAAAAGCGCCCTCCGGGGCGCTTTTTTGCGTCGGCAAGCCTCAACGTTGGAACAGAGCGATTGATTCCACGTGTGCGGTGTGGGGAAACATGTTGACCACCCCTGCCCCTTCCAGCCGATAGCCCAGGACATTGACGAGCACACCCGCATCCCGCGCCAGGGTCGCAGGGTTGCAGGACACGTAGACGATGCGACCGGGCGGCTGCGCCTCCAGCGCCTTGACCAGCTCGATCGCGCCGTCACGCGGCGGATCGATCAGCATCTTGTCGAACTGCCCCAAAGCACTGAGATCCTCGACCGAGACCGTGAACAGGTTGGCCACCCGGAAAGCGGTGTCGGCTGAGAGCCCGTTGTGCGCCGCATTGGCGGTGGCCCGCCGAACCAGAGTGTCGCTGCCTTCCACCCCGACGACGGTTGCTCCGAGCCTGGCCATCGGCAGCGAGAAGTTTCCGAGACCGCAGAACATGTCCGCGACGCGTTCCCCAGCACGGGGCTCGAGCAGCGCCATGGCGCGCCTGACGAGCACGCGGTTGACGCAGTGGTTGACCTGGGTGAACTCTGTTGGAGAGAACGGCATCTCGACGCCGAACTCCGGCAATGAATACGCGAGCTTCGGCCAGGGCAAGGGATGGAAGGGACTGACCGAATCGGGCCCCTTCGGCTGCAGGGCAATCGCCACGTGGTGAAGATCAGCGAACGCCCGCAGCGCCTGTTCGTCACCAATCGTCAGGGACTCGAGAATCCGGAACACAAGCACATCCGGGATATCGCCGATGGCGAGTTCGATCTGGGGCATGCGATCGCGGATGCTCAGGCCGGCCACCAGGGTTCGCAGCGGCTCGAGCAGCGCCGAGATCCTGCGAGGAAGCACGTGGCACTCGCGCATGTCGGCCACGTAGCTGCTGCCTTTTTCGTGGAAACCCACGAGCACCCCACCCTTCTTGATGACATGGCGCACCGACAGGCGCGCCCGATAGCGGTATTCCCACGATGGTCCGTGGATCGCCGGGAAGATGACTCCTGGCGTGACCCCGCCGATGCGCGACAGGCAGTCCTCGAGCACGCGTTGCTTCACTGCCACCTGTGCTGCCGGAGTCAGGTGCTGCATGGAACAGCCGCCGCAGACGCCGAAATGGGGGCAGCGCGGCTGCACCCGCTGGCTGCTCGGCTGTTCGATGCGATCGGCGACGGCGAACTCGTGCGAGGCCTTCGAGCGCAGCGTGCGCACCCTGGCGATCTCGCCCGGCAGTGCCCCCTCGACGAAAACGACCTTGCCCTCTCGGTGAGCGACACCCTTGCCTTCGTGGTCGAGCGACTCGATCGCGACCGGTGCTTCCGTATCGTCCCTCACGACGTTCCCCACTGCGCGAGGAACTCCTGCCAGTGCGCGCCCGGCAATCTCCCAAGGCTGTCGCGCACAAGCGTGCACTCCTGATCATAGGCGTCGCGTTCGAGCACACCCCGCATGAGCTGGAACCTCTGGAACACCAGGTAGGTATTCACAACGTCGGTCTCGCAGTAATCGCGAATGGCCTGAATGCGCCCCTCCTGGAAGGCAGGCCAGACCTTGTCGCCCGCCATGCCGAGCTTGCCCGGAAACCCGAGCAACTGCGCCAGTTCATCCAGCGGCGCGCTCGCTCGCGGCTGGTACATGGCCAGCAGGTCCATGAGATCCAGATGACGCAGGTGATAGCGGCTGATGTAGTTGTTCCACTTGAAGTCGCGGTCGTTGTCGCCGAGGTCCCAGTAGCGGGGTGCGCTCACCCCATTGACCAGCCCGCGGTAATGCAGCACCGGAAGATCGAAGCCGCCCCCGTTCCAGGACACCAGTTGCGGGGTGTAGCGCTCGATCCCGTCAAAGAACCTCTGGATGAGCTGCTGCTCCGGCTCACCCGGCTCGCCGAGCGACCATACGCGGAAGGCGTCGCGATCCCGCAGGACGCAGGAAATCGCCACGACCCGATGCAGGTGCAGCGGCAGGAAGTCGGTGCCGCGCGCTTCGCGCTGAGCCTGGAAAGCGGCGTCAGCCACCTCGGCGTCAGATGCGGAAGGGTCGAAGCCACGCAGCTTCCTGAGGCCCGCAACGTCGGGCACCGTCTCTATGTCGAAAACCAGCACTGGCCCCACGTTTCGTTTCCTCGCAAAGCGCCGCATTCTACCTCCGGCATGTCCTTTGCCTCGCGTGAGGACGGAGACGCCACGCCAGCCGGCCGCTGATGCACCGCATCGCTGGTCCGCGCAGGCCGGACAAGGCGCGCACAAGCATCCTGTGGCC
>JBILUV010000237.1:0-5648 GCA_044370825.1 Burkholderiales bacterium
CCTATTCGCACTGGCGTCTGCAGTGTGAACAGGCCCTAGAATGCGCCATGAGCATGCATGCAGGATCGGCACGTCGCGTCGCCGCACGCCATCAGGCGCGCGAGATCGTTGTTGCGCTGGCCCTGCTGGCGTCCTGCGGGTCCGCGTCTGCCGCCCCGACGGACCCCTGTGACGCCATCCGCGTCGAGGAGGTGCGCGTGCCGGCCGCCCCGGGCGGCGACGCCATCTGGGGCGCGACCGGCCGCGATGCCACAGGTACCCTGTGGTTCGGCGTCTCGGCCAAGCGCCCCGGCGACAGCGCCCGCCTGCTGCGGCTCGATCCCGCCACCCTGGCCTGGACCGATGCTGGCTCGGTGCACGATGCCCTGGATGCGAGCCTGGGCCGTGCCCCCGGCGAGGGGCAGGTCAAGATGCACAGCCGCATCGAGCCCACTGCCGACGGCTGGCTCGCCTTGACCTCCATGGACGAGGCGGGCGAGCGCGAGGACGGCTCGGCGCTGCCGCGCTGGGGCAGCCACCTGTGGCAGGTGCACCCCGCGACGCTCGCCTGGCGTCACCGGCTCGCGGTGCCCGAGGGGCTGGTGGCGGCGGGCGTGGCCGGCACCGCAGTCTTCGCGCTCGGCTACTGGAACCACGTTCTCTACAGCTTCGACACGCGCGACGGCAGCGCGCGCCGCACGGTCGTGGGCTCGGTCGGTGGCCACGCCTCGCGCAACCTGGTGGTCGACCCGTCGGGCCACGCCCACGTGCCTCGGGTGTGGCGCGATGCCGGCGGGGCCCTGCAGGCCGAACTGGTGAGTTTCGACGCTGAACTGCGCGAGGTCGCCGTCCACCCGCTGCCCGGCTACTTCGCCGGCGAGACGCCCGAGGAAAACCACGGCATCGTCGCCCTCGCTTGGGACGGCTGGGGCGGCATGCGCTTCGTCACCCATCACGGCGAGTGGTTCGGTATCGCCCCGGGGCCGGAGGGCGTCCTCCGCGTGAACGCCCTCGGCCCGCTGCACCCCGCCCGCAGCGCCTACGCCCCTGCCGGAGCTCGGCCGCCATGCCGCCCTGGCACGACGCCATCTCCCAGGTGCCGGCTACGAACTGATCCTCGCCGAGACCGACGGCCCGGGTCGCAGCGCGTGCCCGCTCAGCTTCGGGGAGCGGCGCGAACTGCTGCTCTATGGCTCGATGACGCGCGATGACGGCGGCTGGATGTACTTTGCCGGCCGCGCCCGGCGGCGTGAGGCCGCAGGGCTGGAGGCGGTGGTGGTACGGGTGAGGGTGGGGCGGTGAGTGTGGGGGAGCAATGCGCAGCAGATCATGCTGCGTCCGTGGGGCAGCAGCAGGATCATGGGCACGAAAAAGAGCATCGAATGATGTTGAATTCCGGGACATCGCCACAGGGGTGGGAGCATGCGTACAACGGCCACCATCGATGACGAGTTGTTGGCGAAAGCCAGCAAACTCGCTGGTCCCATGGACAGGACCGCCATTCTGAGGGAAGGCCTGAGAGCGTTCATCGAGCGTGAGAGCGCCAGGCGCCTCGCCCGGCTCGGAGCGACGCAGCCCTCGCTGGAGATGGCACCGCGCCGGCGAGCGGGGGATGCCACTTGATTCTCGTCGACACCTCGGTCTGGGTCGACCACCTCAGGCGTGGTGACGCCGGGCTCGTCGAACCGCTGGACCGATCAGCCGTCGTGATGCACCCGTTCGTGGTGGGAGAGATTGCCTGCGGCAGTCTTCGGGATCGCGACCTCGTCCTTGAGCTCATGCAGGACCTTCCTCCTGCCATGGTCGCCAGCCCCGACGAAGTGCTCAAGTTCATCGACATTCACGTCCTCCACGGCAGAGGCATTGGCTATGTGGATGCCCATTTGCTGGCGTCGGTTGCATTGACTCCCGGCGCAAGCCTGTGGACCCGCGATGCGAGGCTGAGACAGATGGCAGCCTCGCTGAACTTCGCACACGCAGAGCCAGCGCACTGAGGTCCGGCTCTCCGGGCAGGAAGTGGCGGAGCATTGGCCCTGCCTCGCCGTCACCCGGTCATGTCCGCTGGTCGCGGGTGAGTGCATCGCCCGAGCAAGGGCCGAGCAGGGCGTTTTCGCCAGAGGAAGCTGATGATGAACGATGGACCCGGCGGTGTTTCGGTGACGCGCATGGGCGTGCAGACCGTGGTGTCCGGCGCCGATGAGGCAGGGGTGCACGCCGCTGTCGCGGACCTGCTGACCGCGGGGGCGCATGTGGTGCTGGAGCCTCGCCTTGTCGGGGCGCAGTGGATAGCGGTGTGCGAGGGCGTGCCCGAGGCGGGGGCTTATCGGTGGTGATGCTCAGGCCTGGTGGTGCGCCACTGGGCTTCAGTCCAGCCCAGCCACGACGCTGTACGGTATCAACATGATGCTCGGGGAACTCCCGGGTCAGCTTGCTCGGAAGTGACTCGTCAAACAGTATGCGCATCGCCGGAGATCGCCTCTCGCGCCATCTCGAGCGCAGCGATTGCCTGCTCCCGACTGACGGAAGGAAACTCCTCGAGGAACAATTCGATGTTGTCCCCTGCCTCGAGGTACTCGAACAGTATCCTGACGGGGACACGGGTGCCGACAAACACTGGAACGCCGCCGAGTATTTCGGGATCCCTGTGCACCACGAGAGGAACGGTTGGTTTCATGGCCTGCGCCCTCAGTGATTGCACATCGCTGGTGCCTCCGGTCAGCAGCCGTCCATCAGCACTGCCTCACGCACTCAACACCGCCTGCTCCGAATGCAGGAACCAGCGGTCGATCACCACGTTGCGGGTGAACCACTGGGAGCCGAGCAGGCGGGCGGCGACGAACTTTTTCAAGCCTTCGGGCAGGCGGTCGGCGAGGGAGGTGGTCTGGCGCTCGCCGAAGCGCTCGAGCATGCGGCGGCGGTAGGGCTCGAGGCGGGCCTCGGCGTAGTCGCCGGCGGCTTCGATCAGGGTTTCGGCCGCGAGGATGGCGGACTCCACGGCGGGGCGGATGCCTTCGCCGCTCTGGGGGTAGGCCAGCCCGGCGGCGTCGCCCACGAGCAGGGCGTGGTCGGCGACGAAGGGGCGGGGCGCGTGGTTGTAGAGCAGGTAGGCGTGGCCACCGAACTTCTCGGGCATGTCGGCCGGCACGCGGCCACGGGCCTCGAGCCAGCGCACGAAGGACTGCACGTGCTCGGCGAGACGGTGGTTGTCCTCGCGGCCGAGACCGACGTTGAGGTAGTCGCCCTTGCGGAACACCCAGCCGTAGCCCTTCATGTCGTCGCAGAAGTAGAGCTCTGGCATGTCGCCGGTGGCCTTGCTGTCGCGCTTCTGCGTCTCGGTGAGGGCAAACTCGACCTCCTGGGCCGCGACCACCTGCTCGGACTGGCCGAGCTGGACGCCAAGATGTCGCGCCACCGGGCAGAAATGGCCACCGGCGCCGACCAGCATCCGCGCCTCGATGTCGCCGTTGACGCGCCAGCCGTCGGCGGTGCGTTCGATGGCCTTGACCGGTGCGGGCGGGGCGAGGCGGGCACCGCAGCGCGCCAGCAGGTAGGCGTCGAACTCGTAGCGGCGAATGCCGTAGCTCACTGGCTCCTCGTAGCGCGTGAGCACCTCGGTGCCGCCGATCACGCCGGTGAGAAATCCCGTGATGGGCTGGAAGGTGCGGCCCTCACGGCGATATTCGTCGAGGTCCAGTCCGAGGGTCTCCACCACGGCAGGGGTCACCCAGCCGGCGCAGATCTTGTCGCGCGGGAAGTCCTTGCGGTCCAGCACCATGACGTCGACGCCGGCGCGACGCAGCTTCCAGGCGCAGGTGGAGCCGGAGGGGCCGCCGCCGACCACGAGAACTTCGCAGCGTTGCATGCTCGGGTGTCCGTCCTACGAGTAGAGGTGGTTGCGGGTAATGGGGATGGTGTTGTCGCGGCTGCGCGAGAACACCAGCTGGAACAGCTGCAGCGCTCCGACCAGGAAGGCGGCCTTGGACCCGGCGAGGTACAGCCGCCACATGCGGACGAAGGGCTCGTCGTACATACGGGTGATCTCGGGGGCACGCGCTTCATAGCGGTCGAGCCAGTGCTGCAGCGTCTCGGCGTAGTGCAGGCGGAGGTTTTCGACGTCGAGGATCGAGAAGTCGTTGCTCTCCAGGATCTGCATCATCTCCGCCAGGGTAGCCGGATAGGCGCCGGGGAAGATGCGTTTCTCGATCCAGGCGTTCATGGGGGCGGGCCGGTTGCGCCCGATGGAGTGGATCAGTCCGCGGCCGTGGGGCGCGAGTACGCCATCGATCACCTTGCCCAGGGCCGGGTAGTTCTCGACGCCAACGTGCTCGAGCATGCCGACCGAGACGAACACGTCGCACTTGCCGGTCATGTTGCGGTAGTCGTCGAGGACGTACTCGACCTGGCCGTCCAGGCCCTGGCGTTTCGCCTCCTCGCGGGCGTAGCGCACCTGCTCCTCGGAGATGTTGAAGGCGCGCACCCTGGCCACCCCATAGTGGCGGGCGAAGTGTCGCGCCAGACCGCCCCAGCCGCAGCCGGCCTCGTAGACGACGTCGCCGGGTTGCACGCGCAGCTTGCGCGCGATGTGGTCGAGCTTGGCGCGCTGGGCCTGCTCGATGCTCATGTCGGGCGAGGCGAAGTAGGCGCAGGTGTACTGCATGGCTTCGGTGTCGAGCCATAGGCGGTAGAAGTCGTTTCCGAGGTCGTAGTGGTGGTGGATGTTCTGCCTCGACCCGCTGATGCTGTTGCCGCGCGGGCGGTTGATCCAGTGCAGGAACCTGACCCTGAGCGAGCGGGCGGCGACGCTGTTCAGGCCGGAGAAGAGGATCTGCAGCGCGCCCACCAGATCACCCTCGATGTCGACGCGGCCGGCGCTGTAGTCGTCGCCGGTGTATAGCTCGGGATTGACGATCATGCGAAACAGCGCGCCGCGGGAGCGGATGTGGATGCGCGCGATCGGCGGGCGCAAGGCGTCGCCCAGCAGACGGGTGCCGTCCCACAGCACCATTTCGAGCGGCGGGTCACCGCATACCTTGAGCAGGCTTCGCACCAGCCGTCTTTCGAGGGCCGTCAGGGCCTTGCTTTCCGTGTCGGCCGCGCCGGCCGTTGCCAGGTCGAGTCGTCCTTCCTTTTGATCCATCGTCATGTTTCCGGGGATCGCACAGGCGACTACATTCTGACGCATCCGGGCCGGCGCGCCAACGCCAGCCCGGTGGGGACTCAAAACCCCACGTTGCTGCCCCCCTTGAGCTGGAGGATGCGACGCGCATCGTCGGAGGTCGCGACCTCGAGGCCGAGTTCCTCGAGGATGCGGCGGATCTTGGCGACCTGTTCGGCGTTGGTGCGGGCCAGCTGGCCCTTGCCGAGCCACAGGCTGTCCTCGAGGCCGACGCGCACGTTGCCGCCCATCACCGCCGACTGGGCCGCGATGTACATCTGGTTGCGACCGGCGCCCAGCACCGACCACTGGTACTGGTTGCCGAAGAGGCGGTCGGCGGTGCGCTTCATGTGCATGACGTCCTCGGGGTGGGGGCCGATGCCGCCGCGCAGCCCGAACACCGACTGGATGAACAGCGGCGCCTTCACCAGGCCACGGTCGAGGAAGTGGGCCGCGGTGTAGAGGTGGCCAATGTCATAGCACTCGATCTCGAAGCGCGTGTCGTTGTCGCTGC
>JBILUV010000039.1:0-18870 GCA_044370825.1 Burkholderiales bacterium
CAGCAACTGCAGGTTTAGTTGATCGAACAGGCGCAGCCCATACTGGGCCGACTCGTCCGACCCGCGCCCGAAGGCCTCGTCGATCACCACGAAACGAAACGATCGCGACCGCACCGCACCCCACTCCAGCCCGAACTGGTAGGCCAGACTTGCCGCCAGGACGGTGTAGGCCAGTTTCTCCTTCTGGCCGCCGGACTTCCCGCCGGAGTCGGAATAGTGCTCGTGCTCGGCATCGTCGGCACGCCAGCGCTCGCTTGCGGAGAACATAAACCAGTTGCGCACGTCCGTGACCTTGGCGGTCCAGCGCCGGTCGGCGTCCGACAGTCCGTCGCGACCCCGGAACCGGTCGATGATGGCCTTGACCTGGAGGAACTTCGCTTCCGAATACTGTTCATCGGCCGAACCCGTCATCGCGCCCTCGGTACAGGCCCGCAGATCGTTCCGGAAGTCGCGGATCTCGACATCCGGCGTGATCTGCGCCACGAGCTCGATGAAGCGGCCAGGGTTGTAGTCGATGACCTGAAGCGACTGGTTGATGACGTCGACACGCTCCTTGATCGTGTCCCGTTCGCGGTCCAGCTGGGAGTTGAAGTTGGCGATCTCGTTGATCGTGTTGACGTTCAGCAATTCCTTGAAGCGCGTCTCGAATCGCGGCAGGTCGTCGCCCTCCAAGTCCGTGAGCATGCGCTCGTATTCCGGCAAAGCCGCCAGACTCACGTCCATTTCGACGGTCTCTGCCTTGAACTCCTCCTTGAACCCGCGCATGGCGTTGACGATGCGCTCGGTCAGGCGGGACAGGCGCTTGTCGTCAGTATCGATGCGCTCCTGCAGCCACCTGCGCACCTCCTGTTCGCGGTTGTCACAGGACTCGACCGACAGCTGGTGCTCGCCCAGCGCCTGCGTGCGCCAGTCATCCAGTCGTCCGATCTGCTCCGTGGTCAGCGGCGTCTGGTCCCAGAGCAGACCCGTCTGCTGCCGCAGTTCCTGTGCAGTCGCCTGTCTGGTCGCGACTTCCGCACGCCTGTCCCGCGCCTCGTCGCGCCTGCGTTCCGTGTCCTCCAGTCGGCCCTTCAAAGTCTCGAGCTGTCGGGTCAGCTCCTGCAACGTATTCGATGTAGCCTGCAACCGTGCCCGCTCGTGGGTGAGCACGGCAATCTGGCGGGCCGGACTCATCCAGTCGATGTCGGCAAAGCGCGTGATCTCTTCCAGGCGCGCCAGCGCATCCAGCCGTGTCTGCAGTTCCCTGCGCGCCTGCTGGATCCCGGCAACGCGCTCGCCCATGGCGGCCAGGCTTTCCTCCAGCCGTTTCCGTTGATCCTTAAGGGCGCGCAGTTTGTCGGCGTTGCTCCAGCCGAGGATGTACCGGCTGCGATCGCCGATGCGGCTGCGGTCGTCCTTCTCGTGGCGCCCGCTCGGGTCCTTGATCTGGCCCGCACGCGTGATGGCGCGAGCCTCGCGCCGGAACTGCTCGCCGGTGTCGCAGCACGCCACGTCGAAGCGCTGGCGCAGTTCCTGTTCCAGCCACTCGTAGTGCGGCGAATCCGGCTTGATGACGAGCTTGCGCACCAGCGACTGCGGATGCAGAGCCGCCGCTCGAGTCGTCGTTCGCGTGCGTACATGGAAGTACACCAGCCGCGCGCCCAGATGCTGGTGGTCCACCCAATCGGCAACGGTCTTGTAGTGCGCGTCGGGAACCAGCAGCGCGAGACCGAAGCCGCGCAAGAGTCGCTCGGCGGCGCCCTCCCAAGCGCGCTCGTCGTCACGCACCTGCATGAGTTCGCCCGCGAAGGGCAGTTCGACCTCATCGATGGCCAATGCCGCGCACAGGGCATCGCGGATCCGGATCTGGGCGGCGTCGATGTTGGTCCTGCGCCGCTCCAGGCTTCCGATCTCATCGGACAATGCCGCGTGTTCTTCGCGCCCTTTGCGGAATGCGAAGTCCTCCTCGCGCTCGCGGTTGTCCAGGTCGGCGACACGCTCGCGCAGACCGTCGGCGCGCCTGGCACTGCTTTGCTGGAGGGAGAGGAACGCGGCTTCGTCTGGCGGCGCCGCTTCGTCGATGCGGGCAAGCAGTTCCTGGAAGCGGTCTGCCTTCGCCTGGCGTTGCGCCTTCTCCTGCTCCAGACGGCGAATCTCCAGAGCCAGTTCCTCCACGCGGTCCCCACCGGTGTCGCGCAGGGCCCGGTCCACCCGGGCCAGTTCGACGCGCTCGCTCTCACGCTGCGCGTCGAGCCGCGCGATCTGGGCGTCCAGCCGGGTGGCATCCTCGGCCAGCAAGCCGAGTCGGCGGTCCAGCAGTTCACCCTTCAGACGGGCGAAGTAGGAGCGAAGCTGATCGCGGGCATCCCGCGAGGCCTGGATCCCGGCGGCCAGCGCCCGATGGCGCTCACCGTCCTCGACCAGGGGTGCAAGCAGGTTCACCTGCCGCTTGGCCTTGAGCACGGCCTTGTGGGCACGGTCTAGGTCATCGAAGTGGGCGATCAGTGCGGCGATGCGGCTGGCCACGTCGAAGGGCTCCAGCATGTGGGTGCGCACGAAGTCCGTGAGGTTGCCCACCGACTTCATCGAGACGGTCTGGTGGAACAGTTCCAGGGCCTGCTCGTTCTGGATGCCGAATCTTCGGCTGAACCAGGCCCCGTAGGGCGGGAACGTGTCGAACAACTCGCAGTCGGCGGCGCGCAATTTCTTTCGCAGTGAGGAGATGTCGCTGCCAAAGCCGCTGAAGTCATCGGTGATGGTGAGGGCGCGCTCGGCCCCGACGAACAGACGGGCTGGCTGGCCCTGCGGATCCTTGAGCCAGAAAACCTGTGCCAGTGTCACGGCCTGGTCGTATCCCTCGTTGCGGAACACGCCCAGGATGACCGAGTAGCTGGATGCGTCCCGCAGTGCCACGGGTCTGGCGCTGCCCGTGACCTCGTTGCGCTCGCTCTTGTAGTGGCCCAGCACATAGGAGCGCAGCGAACGCTCACGGGTGTCCGCTCCGGCGGCCTTGTTGTAGGCGACGCGATGGGCTGGTACCAGCAGGGTGGTGATGGCATCGACCAGCGTTGACTTGCCCGACCCGATATCGCCCGTTAGCAGACCATTCCGGCCGTCGAGTTCGTAGCGCCACACGCGCTTGTCGAAGGTGCCCCAGTTCAGCACCTCCAGCCGCTGCAGTCTGAACCCCACCCGGCTGTCGTCTGCCACGAAGTCCAGGCCGAGCGTTTGCGTGTCAGGCACGGGCCGCTCCCCTGCCTGCCGGCATCCCGCCTGTCGACGCGACAGATCCGGCGGCCAGCGCCGTGCGGTACACCTCCAGCCGCGCGTCGAACTCCGCGAGCCACTGGGCGTCCACGAAGGCCTTCAGGATGCGTCGCACCTCGTAGTGGCCGCGGTCCTGCGCACTGCCGGTCGCGGGCTTGAGGCGGCGCAGAAATCCCAGATCGACCACTTTGGTGATGGTTGCGTCGACCTGGTCGATCACCCGTGCCTCGTTCGTGCCATCGGGCAGGAACACGCGGATCAACTCGGCGATCTCGTCGCGCGACAGCACCAGACGAGTGTCTCCGCCGCTGGCATCGAACTCGGCCATGCGTTTGCGCAGCAGTGCCAGCATCAGGCTGACCGGGTAGGAAAGCGGCCGCCGCGCGATGAGCCGGGGCAGGCGGGCGGCCGCTTCCGAAGGACCGCCGCCGCGCGCCGAGTCGGCCGCGGCGACATGAACCTCCGCCGACGCCTCGCTGTCCTCTGTGTCCGGTCGGCTCTTGAGGAAGGCGTGACCCTCGGCCTCGTCGAGCACAAGTTCCAGCAGCAGGATGGCGGCTTGTTCCCTCACCCGCGCCTGGAGGCGCAGCAGGCTGGCCCACAGGCGTTCGTCATCATCCCGGTAGAGCACCCCCTTGAGCAGGTGCACCATCAACCGGGACAAATCGGGCACCGCCGGCGGCGGGTCTCGGGGTGACTCCCATGCGTCATTGTCTTTCGGGTCGTCGTTCATGTGCCGGTCTTCGTGCGGTCGGGGATTGTCAACGCGTGAAGATGACGCGCGGCAGGCGCGCCTCGCGCGTGACGGCCTCTCCGGCGGCGTTGCTGGACTGCCAGCGGATCGGTTCGATCACGGCCTCGTCCACGAGGGCGCGCTGGCCGTCCAGGCCATCGCCACCATCTCCGGCGTGGGCAAGTTCGAGGTAGGCGATCAGTTCGGACAGCCCCTGGCGCAAAGGTTCGGCATCCAGCAGTTCGCGCAGAGTGATCTGCGGCCGGTGGCGCAAGGCGCGCTGTACGGCGGAGCGCAGGCGCGTCTTGTCCATCACGATCTGGTCGAACAGGCGGGCGGTGTCGATGTCGTCCTCGCCCGCGACGATGGCCAGCTCGGCCAGGCGTGGCCTGGCGGTCGGTGTGAACAATGGCCGCTCCAGTGGCAAATCGATGTTCGACCCCATCGCGTCCATGTGCATCACCGTCCCGGACGGCGCGGTCGCGCGCAGGCCCAGTGCCTTGCTCTCGATGCCGTGCAGAAGATCCAGGATGCGGCGGCTCTCCAGAAACGCCCGGTCATCCAGAAAACGGCGCAGCTGCTGCGACAACTGCGCCACGGTGCGCTGGGTGTGTTCCCCGGCCTCCAGCCAGTCATGGTGCACCCGCCGGGTGCGTGGATCGGGCTTCAGCGCCGCAACGGCTGGCAATGACAGCACCTTGTCCAGTCGTCCGCTCAGTTCCTCCTGGCGGCGGCTCGACATGAGGAAATCCCAGAAAGCGCGGAAGCTGCGGCCCTGGTCCGAGTCGCCGATGGCGTCACGCTCGCCCATGATCTCGTCCAGCAACGCGCCCTTCGAGCCCTCCCACAGGGCGATCTTTTCCCGCACCCGCCGGTCGAGTTGGCGGAAGTTGTGCTCGACTTCGCGGAAGTCCGACAACAACTCGCGGGCGAGTTGCTGGAACTGGAAGAATCGATCCTTCACCGCGGTATCGTCGAGCAGCGGCACATCGCCCGCCAGGGCACGCTCGATCTCGGCATCAAGGGCATCACGCCTGCGGCGCAGGTCTGCCACCCGGGCTGCCGGATCGGCCTCGGTTCCGGCGCTGATCTGCTCCAGCAGTGCGAACAGGGTGAGCAGGCGGGACTCCGTGCCCACAAAGGGCCGGTCGGTCAGCGACACCAGCCAGGCGATCGCCTTCTCGGTGGCGGGCGTCAGGTCGAACTGCGCCTCGTCGGTACCTGGTTTGTAGAACTTGCGCAGCCACCCTTTGTCCGGCGCCGCCCAATCGTCCAGGTACTCGCGTCCAGTCTTCGGGAAGGCGTCGGCCCCGGCCTGCTCGCGCAGGGAATAGAGTTCGTCTTCAAGGGCCTCCGCCAGATCGGCCTCGCTCATCAGGCGCACGTTGGGTCGCACGAACGCCCGGTAAAGGAAACTCGCGACCAGCGGGGCGTGCGGAGAGGCCAGCAGACGCCAGGCAGGGTTGCGCTCACGCAGGAGGGAGAGGGTGGCATGGTCCATGGCCCTGGATGTTGCCATGGTCAGGGCTTGGCAGCTCCGGCTCACGCAAGCCAGGCTGAAACGAGCATTCAGCTTCTTGCCTCATGTTCCCGCTCGTTGGCGCAACGTTCTCCCGGCAGCGTACAGGCGGCTGTGACCGCCTTGTTCGTCGGGGAGTGCCGGAGGCTGCACAAGGGCGTGCCGACACGCCACGGTTCACGGCCGTACGAATACACGGCCTGGAAGGTGGTCCATGGGCATTCACCGTGCGTTTCCCACCACCAGGCGACTCGCGCAAGTCGATCAACGCCTCTGATCGGCCAGGATGGCGAGGTCGGCACGGGACAAGCGCACACACGCGAGCAGGGGCCGGATCCGTGCCTCCATGCGGAGCGCGCCGCACCGCGCTGGTGCCGTCCGGGATCTGGTCACTCCGGGCAAGGCGGTCCAAGTGCCTGTGTATGCAGCACTCTCCGGCCTGGCCCGGAACTTGACTTCCGCTGCATGCGCGCGAAACCCCGCGCGAGGAGAGCATCGCATGTCCGATACCCCACTCGACCCCTTCAAGGACCTCCTTGGAGTCGACTTCACCCCCGAGCGCCTGCAGCAGAACCTGGAATCGTTCCGGTCCGTACTCGACGAGATCCGCAAGCTGCGCGCCCTCGATCTCGCTGACGTGCATCCCGCGGTGATCTTCGAGCCCACGGCGCCTTACCGACGGGGTTCTGACCGGTGAGCACGCCGCTCTGGGCACGGCCCATCGAATGGCTGGCACCGCGGATCCGTGCCGGCAAGCTGTCTTCGGAGTCGCTGACGGAAGCCTGTCTGGCACGTATCGCGGACGTCGACGGCGATCTGCTGAGCTTCATTCACGTTTCCATGACCGCGCTGGATCAGGCACGCGAGGCAGACGCCCAGATCAGGCGTGGCGCCTGGCGTGGTCCATTGCACGGCATTCCGCTCGGCATCAAGGACAACTACTTCACGGCCGACATGCCGACGACGGTGGGCAGCAGGGCCCCGGGACTCGAGTATCCGCTGCGCGACTCCGCCTCGGCGGCGCGGCTTCGGGCGGCGGGCGCGGTGTTGATCGGCAAGACGCGCACCCACGAGTTCGCCTGGGGCAACGTCACCCCGCCGGTACGCAACCCCTGGGATCTCACGCGCGTACCGTCCGGATCGAGCGGCGGCTCCGGAGCCGCGGTGTCGGCAGGTCTGTGCGTCGCCGCGATGGGCAGCGACACTGGCGGTTCCATCCGCATGCCGGCAGCCGCCTGCGGCGTGGTGGGCTTGAAGCCCACCTTTGGTCGGGCCAGCCGCGACGGGATCGTGCCGCACAGCTGGTCGCTGGATCACCCGGGGCCGTTGACGCGTTCGGTGTCGGATGCGGCGCATCTGTTGCAGGTGCTCGCGGGCTACGACCCCGCCGACCCTGCCTGCCAGGATCAGCCGGTGCCGCAGTATGCGGAGGCCTTGCGGGGATCCGTCAGGGGTCTGCGCGTCGGGGTGTGCCGCAACCACTTCTTCGAGCACATCCAGGAAGATGTCGAAGCAGCCGTGGAGGCCGCCATCCGCGACCTCGCCGCCGCCGGGGCCAAGGTGGTGGAGTTTCGCATTCCCAACCTCGAATACGGCCTCGCGGCCATCTTCGCCATCGAGCTTGCGTCGTCCACCGCGTACCACGACCTTTCGCTGCGTGACGGGCTGCCGGCGCATTTTCAGCCGGACGTGCGCACACTGGTCGAAATGGGGCGTTTCGTCACCGCCACCGACTACCTCAAGGCCGAGCAGGTTCGGGCTGTCCTCATCCAGGACTTCCGCGACGCCTTCGACCGCGTGGACGTGATCGTCGGCCCCACGACCCCGATCACCGCATGGAAGTCTGGCGAATGGACCGTGAAGGTGGCGGGGAAGGACGAGAGCGTCCTCTCGGTATCGTGGCGCAACACCTTTCCCTACAATCTCGCTGGCCTTCCAGCCATCTCCGTGCCCTGCGGCTTCGATCGTGACGGGTTGCCGATCGGCCTGCAGATCGCCGCCAAACCCTTCGACGAGGCGACACTGCTGCGCGCAGCGCATGCCTACGAGCGCCGGCATGACTGGAAGGACAGCATGCCTCCTCTGGATGCGCCTTCCCGTGCCGCATCGGCCTGAGGTTTCTGCAGCTACACGCCGCTGCCACCGCCCCCTGGGCGGTACGGCGGCGGCGTAAGCAGCATCCTGGTCACCTCGTCGGGTAGTCCACCTGCGGGTGACCCCTTCTTCGGCATCCCCTCGACGAAGGGTGACAGTTGCAGCCTGGCAATGGTGTAGACCCGCCGCAGTTCCGCAACGGGATGCGCGTGCTCGTCCACCCGCAGGTCGAGCAAGGCGTAGTCCTCACGCGCGTGCACCCGGAGACACGCGGACTGCCGGCCGCGCTTGTCTCCGCCGGCTGCCTGACCGGCTTCCATGGCCAGCAGCAGGCGTTCCGCCAGGTCCAGCGGCTGGCTGCCGCGAAAGGCCGCCGACATGGCGGCGATGGTGGCTTCGCCCACCAGCATGTTGCCCTGGACCGCGAAGTGTTCGCCGACCACATGTCCCTGCCATTCGGTGCAGGACTCTCCCGTCCAGGCCGCTGCCCGGCCCTGGGCATCGACTGCACCGATCTGCCGCAGGTGCCTGCCCTCGTCTCGAGACAACACCAGATCCAGCGCCTCGGGCGCAGACTTGCCGCCCTGCATCAGGTCGAGCGTGTCGATGGCGAGATAGGGATTGACCCATGACTGGGTCGACACCGCACCCACCCCGGCGCGGACGTACGGGCACAGGGCGCCGACGGCCGGGACGGCAGTGCTGACGGCGACGCCGAGCTGACCGGTGCGGGGACAATGGGCGACGATCGAGAAGGTCATACGCTCAGCTGCTCCGCGATGCCGCGCTCGGCCCCGGAATCGCTCACGGCGCCCCGATCGACGATTTCGCCAAGCTTGAGCACCGCATAACGGTCGGCCACCGCCAGCGCAAAGCTGACGTGCTGTTCCACCAGAACGATGGCGGTGTTGGAGTGCTCGCGCTCCGCCTTGAAGACCGCGGCGAGCTTCTCGATCACCGACGGCTGCAGGCCCTCGGTGATCTCATCAACCAGCATCAGGCGCGGCCGGGTCATGAGCGCGCGCGCCACCAGGAGCATCTTCTGCTCACCGCCAGAGAGCGTGCCCGCCTTCTGCCTGAGACGCTGCGGAATGAACGGAAAGTACTCGCCGACACGCTCGAGGCCGGAACGTGGCAGCGTGCGGTCACGCAAGGCCAGCAGGAGATTCTGCTCGACGGTAAGGTCCTGGAACAAGGCCTGCTCCTGGGGCGTGTATGCCAGCGCCGCGCGCGCGATCCGGTGCGGCGCCCGTCCGCTGATGTCCTCGTCGAAGAAGCGCACCCGGCCGTTTCGAAGCGGCAGGAAACCCATCACCGTCTTCAGAAGCGTGCTCTTGCCCATGCCGTTCTTGCCCAGCAGAACGAAGATTTCACCGGGCTGGACGGTGAGGTCCACGTCGCGCACCACCACCGCCTCGCCATAGCCGCTGGTCACGCCCGCAAGCTCCAGCGCCGCCCCGCTCACGCGCGTGCTCCCGCCAGATGGCCGCCACCGGCATAGATGGTTCGCACCAGCTCGGACTCGACCACCTCGGCAACCGTGCCGTCCAGCACGATCCGTCCTTGGTGCAGCACGATCACCCGGGAACTGATCTCGCGCACGAAATCGAGATCGTGCTCCACCAGCAGGATGCAAAGCCCGTGTCTGCCGGTCAGTTCGGTGAGCACGCGGCCGATCTGCATGCGCTCCGGCTTGGTGAGGCCTGCGGTGGGCTCGTCGAGCAGCAGAACGCTTGGCTCCAGAGCCAGCACCATGGCGAGCTCCAGCGCCTGTTTCTGGCCGTGGGAGAGGTGCCTGACCTCCATGCCGAGAAACTGGTCGAGGCCGGTGGCCTGCATCACCTTGAGCGCGGCCTCCGGCAGGCCGAGCGACGCATCCCGTGCCCAGAGCGATGGTGTCTCCAGGCGTGTGCGAGCGATACGCAGCGACTGGGCCACCGTCAGAGCATCGAACGTGTTGGCGTTCTGGAACTTGCGACCGACGCCGAACGCCACGCACGCATGCGGTGCCTTGCGGCCGATGTCGTGGTCGTTCACCAACACGCTGCCGCCGGACCGCTCGGCGCCATCGCTGATGCAGCGCATGAGGGTGGTCTTGCCCGCGCCGTTCGGCCCGACCAGGCTCAACAGCTCGCCGCGCTGCGCGCTGAACTCGATGCCCTCGAGAACGCCGAGGCTGCCGAAGTTCTTTCGGACGCCGCTCAGGGCAATGGCGTGATGACCGGCTTCCGCGAGGCCCGCCAGCGGCGTCTCGGTGGCAGGACGCAGCGCAGGCACCTCATCTCCCGGCGCTCCCCCCCGGACGGGGCGGCGGAACAGCCGCGACACCAGCGGCGCGATGCCCTGGGGCAAGGCCACGATGACCACCACGAAAGCCACGCCGATGATCAGCTTCCACACGAAGGGCAGATTGCCGCTCAGGTAGGCGGTGCTGACATCGATGAGCAATGTGCCGATCACCGGTCCGATGAGCGTGCCGCGTCCGCCCAGCGCCACCCAGATGACCAGCTCAGTGCCGAAGACGAAACCCGCATACTCGGGTGCCACGACCATCTGCACACCGGCGAAAGCGTAACCGGCGATGGCGGCGATGACCGCGGTGGACAGCATCAGCCAGATCTTGACGCGCGAGACATTGATACCCAGATACTCGCAACGCGCTTCATTTTCGCGAATGGCCACCAGGACCCGTCCCGCGTCACTGCGCACGAACATCCAGGCCGCAGCGGTGACGGCCACCAGGAATGCCCCGGCGATCCAGAACCAGGTCCTGAGTTCGATATCAAAACTCTCGAACCCCGACAGCCCGCTGCTGGAGCCCGTGAAGGTGCCGCCCGAAAAAAGGATCTGCGTCACGATGATCGGCAGAACAAGCGTGACCACGGAGGCATACAGCGGCGAGGCGCCCTGGTAGAACGCGAGCCATCCGACCAGCGCTGCCGCAGCAGCGCTGGTGGCACATCCGATGCCGAGCGCAAGCGCCGCGTTCCCGGGGCTGAAACCCATGTGGGTGAAGACCAGCCCGGCAGCGTAGGCCCCGATGCCAAAGAAGGCCGATTGCCCGAAGGTGAGGATGCCGGTGTAACCCCAGAGGATATCCACCGTGAGGGCGACCACGGCGTACAGGAATGCACGCACGAGGTTGTTGATCATGAAGTCGGGGAGCACAGCGGGCCCGACTGCCACCAGCACGAGGGCGCCGATGGAAAAAGCCACCACCAGCTTGAAGTCTGAACGCCGGCGCGGCGTCAGGTCGGCAGTGTGAGGCGCAGTGCTCATTCGGGGATCAGTCGCGCGCGAAGCCCTGCGGGCGGAAGCGCAGGATCAACGCTGCAAGAACCACGATGGTCAGCCCGCCGAGCACGGCATTGCCGTAGGTGCTGACCAGCACCTGGGCCCCGCCGAGCACCAGGCAGGCGACCCCCAGACTGAGTAAGGAAATGCCCGACACCAGCACCAGCATGAAGGCGCTCACCAGCCAGGGAACACCCATGCCCGGATCCACGCTGGACAGGGGCGTGATCAGCGCACCGGCCAGGCTGGCGAGTCCGGCACCCAGAGAAAACGTGACGAAGCGCACGACACCGCTGTTGATACCCAGGCTTCGCGCCAGTGTCTCGTTCATGATCACCGCGCGCGCCTGCAGGCCGAGCCGCGTTCCGTTCAGAACCAGCGCCAGCGCCACCGCCAGCGCCACCGCGACGATCACCAGGATCAGCCGGTACTGGGAGTAGGATTCTCCGACGAAGTCCACTGCGCCCTGGACCGGGCTCGCGACGAACTGCACCTCACGTCCGAAGTAGAGAGTGATCAGCTGGCCGAGTACGATGCCCAGACCCCATGTGGCGAGGATCGCGTCAAGTGGTCGCGCATACAGCGGTCGCACGATCACACGCTCCACCACCATTCCAAGTGCGCCGCCGACGACGAATGCGAAGGGCAGGGCGAGCCAGGGATTCAACGCGAGTTTGGTGACGATCAGCGCAGAGTAGGCCCCCACGGTCAGGAAGCCACCGTGAGCGAAGTTGATGATCTTCATTACGCCGAACACGATCAGGAGTCCGGCAGCCACCGCGTACAGGATCGCGGCGGACGTGACGATGTCTAGCAGTTGGGACATGGAGTTCATGCCGGGCGGAACGAGTCCCGCCCGGCGGCCTGGATCACTTCAGGTTGGGGCACTGCTCGCCGGGATCGACGTTCCTGAACGTCTCGATCACCTTCACGCTCCCGTCGGCCTGGACCTGGCCGAGGTACATGTTGAGCGGCGCGTGGCGCTGGTCGTTCATCTGGATCACGCCGCGCGGACCATCGAAGGAGACGGTCGCAAGTGCGGGAATCACCTTGTCCGCCTCTGTGCTGCCCGCCTTCTCCACGGCCGCCTTGTACAGGTAGATCGCGTCGTACTCCGGGACAGACAGGTCGTTGGGGGTCTTCAGATTGGCGCCAAACTTCTTCTTCATGGCCGCCATGAATTCCTTCGCCTTGGGCGTATCGAGCGTGGTCAGGTACGAGGCCGTGATGTAGACGCCTTCCGCTTCAGCTCCCATGCTCTTTGCAGTCCCCTCGTCCACACTCAGATTGCCGATCATCGCCTTCATGCCCGAAGCCTTGTACTGCTTCGTGAGAGTGACGTTGGGCGCGCCGCCGGCGGTGGACATCACGATTGCCGCAGGCGCTGCGGCACGCATCTTTCCAAGGATCGGTGTCCAGTCGGTGGCGTCCATGGGCGCGTACTCGTCGCCGACCACCTTGCCGCCCTTGCTCTCGATGTACTTGCGGGTGAATGCCAGCATGCCGCGGCCGAAGGCGTAGTCGCTGCCCACCAGGAAGAAGGTTTTCGCACCGTCCTTCATGAACTTGTCGACGATCGGGGCAACCATCTGCTCCGGCACCGGCGCGTTGCAGTAGAGGTACTTGTTGCAGGAGCGCCCCTCGTACAGCGAGGTGTAGATGTAGGGCGTCTTGCCTCTCGACACGATGGGCAGGCCGGCGTTGCGCGCCGCGCTGGTTTCCATGGAGATCAGCACGTCGACCTTCTTCTGGAAGATCAGGGAGTCGAAGGCCTTCTGCGCACCCGCGGCGCCGCTGCCGTCGTCCGCCACCTCCAGCACCACCTGCCGGCCCAGGATGCCGCCCTTGGCGTTGATCTCCTCCGCTGCGAGCTCGGCGGACTGCACCACCGAAGGCGCGACGACGCTGTTGGCTCCGCTCAGGCCTACGGGAATGCCGATCTTGATCGGGTCTGCGGCGCTGGCCCCCTGCATGGCCAGCATCACCGACGACACGGCAAGCGCGAGTATCAGGCGCTTCTGGATGTTCATGACGTTCTCCTGTGGGCAGAAAATGGATCGGATTCGCGAGGCAGTGCTTCCGCGCGGGTGCCATGCAAGGCCCTACGCGTGGATCAGGCGGGCTGCCGCAGTCCCGCGGGGCCTGTCCGCAATAAGCAGACCATCACATCGCACCGCTGGCCATGGCCTGATTTCTCGACGTTTATGGTGGTTGTTGCCTTTACGGGTCGTGCAGCGCCAGGAATCGCGCGCACCGACGTAGTGCCGCCCGCTCGTATTCGGGGCGCGGAGTGCGCGTGTTCGACGCTCCGGTCGGACGCCGTCAGAGATTCAGCCCGGACGTCGAGCCCGTGAATGGACAGCGGCACGACGCTCGTCGGCTGGCGGCTCGAATCCCGGCCCTTTTCACGCTGGACGTTTGCCCTCATGCTCCTGTCGCAGCCAGCCAGGTGGGATGCCAGCCGCCGTGCACATTTCCGACCACTTCGCCGAATCCGTCCAGCCATGTGGAGCGGCTTCACGCGGCCTTCCGCGCACCGCTGTGGCCATCCCGGAGTCGATGACCCGCGTGACGGGACGGCGGGCGCGAGGCCGCGAGCGCAAGTCAAGCGGTGCGCCCTGGCCGCGATGGCCGGGCACGGCGTCACCGGCGTCAGGAAACGTTGGGTGAGTCCCGCCGCCGAGTCCATCATGGCCGAGTCGCTGTTCCGCGCGCTGCGCGAGCGGTTCGAAGGGGCCACCGCCCTCGAGGGGCTGCGCAGGCTCTCCGGCGGGGCGAGCCAGGAAACCTGGTCCTTCGATCTGCTCGCGGCGGGCGGCGATCAGCCCCTGATCCTGCGCCGCACGCCGCCGGGTGCCGACGCGCGCACCACCGATACCGCCGGTGTCGAGGTGGAGGCCGCCCTGATGGAGCGCGCTGCGGCCGCCGGGGTGCCGGTGCCCGCGGTGCGGATGGTGCTCGAGCCACGCCACGGACTGGGGCAGGGATTCGTCATGACCCGGATCCCCGGGGAAACCCTTGGTGCGCGGATCGTGCGCGCGCCTGCGCTGGAGGGCGCGCGGCAGGGGCTTGCCCGGCAATGCGGCGCCGCCCTGGCTGCCCTGCACCGCGTGCCTGCAGCCGGTCTGCCGCCTCTCAGGTCGGGAACGCCGGCCGCCGAACTGGCGCACTTCGAGCGCATCCACCGCAGCCACGGGACGGTGCGCCCGGTATTCGAATTCGCCCTGCGCTGGCTTGGCCGGACGGTCCCTGCCGATCCCCCCGTGCCCTGTCTCGTGCACGGCGACTTCCGCAACGGCAACCTCGTGGTGAACGAAGACGGCCTCGCGGCAGTGCTCGACTGGGAACTGGCCCACCTCGGTGATCCCATGGAGGACCTCGGCTGGCTGTGCGTGAACTCCTGGCGTTTCGGGCACGGCGAAGCGCCCGTGGGCGGCTTCGGCATGCGCGAAGACCTGTTCGCGGGCTACACGGCCGGAGGCGGGTGCGTGGACCCCGAGCGGGTGCACTGGTGGGAGGTCATGGGCACGCTCAAATGGGGCATCATGTGCGAGACCATGGTGCACGCCTACCTGCGCGGGACGGAGCCAAATCCGGAGTTCGCCGCCATTGGCCGGCGTGCCTCCGAGACCGAGATCGACCTGCTGCGGCTGCTCGTGCCGCGCCCGAGGCTCTGATGCAGGACCAACCTTCCTTGGACGAACTGCTGCGCACCGCCGCGGCCTTCCTGCGCGAGCGCGCCGCCCCGGCCCTCGAAGGGCGCGACGGCTTCCACGCCCGCGTGATGGCCAACGTGATCGACATCGCGCGACGGCAGGTCGCGCTCGGGCCCGCGGCCGATGCCGCCGAGCGCGAGCGACTGCGTACCCTGTTGCACGCCGACGGCGACCTCGAATCGCTCAATCGCCTGCTGTGCGAGCGCATCCGTGCGGGCCTGCTCGACTCCGATGCTGCGGGCCTTGCCGGTCACCTCTGGCAGACCACGCTGGACAAGATCGCCATCGACCAGCCCGGTTACATCGCCGGCCAGGTCGAGGGCCGGGGCGCCTGAGCATGGACTTCGAGCTCCCGCCCGATCTGCGCGATTACCTGGGCGAACTCGACGCGTTCATCGACGCCGAGATCGCGCCCCTGCAGGCCGCCGACGACAACCAGCGCTTCTTCGATCATCGTCGCGAATGGGCGCGCACGGACTTCGATCGCGGCGGCCTGCCGCGCCAGGAGTGGGAGGACCTGCTGGCCGAGGCGCGGCGGCGCGCCGACCGCGCCGGCCACCTGCGCTTCGCGTGGCCGGTCGAGTTCGGCGGGCGTGGTGGCGGCAACCTGTGGATGGCGGTCATCCGCGAGCACCTCGCCGCGCGGGGCCTCGGCCTGCACAACGACCTGCAGAACGAGCACTCGATCGTCGGCAACCACCCCTTCGTCATGATCCTGCGCGACTTCGGCACACCCGAGCAGCAGCGTCTGGTGAATGGCATGACCGAGGTGTCGGTACCCATCTCGTTCGGGCTCACCGAGCCTGGGCACGGCTCCGACGCCACCCACATGGCCACGCGCGCGGTGCGGGAGTCACGCGGCGGAAGGGAAGGCTGGCGCATCGACGGCGAGAAGATGTGGACCACGGGCATGCACGTCTCCCGGCACTGCGTGGTTTTCGCGCGCACCGCCGGTGCCGACGGCGACGCGAAGGGCATCACCGCCTTCCTGGTCCCCTCGCGCGCCGATGGCGTGGTGATCGAGGAATACCTCTGGACCTTCAACATGCCCACCGACCACCCGCGGGTGAGCTTCCAGGGTGTGTGGGTGCCGGAGAATGCGGTGCTGGGGCCTGTGGGTGGGGGCCTCGCGGTGGCCCAGCACTTCGTCCACGAGAACCGTATCCGCCAGGCCGCCTCCAGCCTGGGAGCGGCGGACTACTGCGTGCGCGAGAGCGTGAAGTACGCACGCGAGCGCAAGCCCTTCGGCGAGGAACTGGCGCGCAACCAGGGCATCCAGTTCCCGCTGGTGGAACTTGCCACCCAGGTGGAGATGTTGCGCTTGCTGATCCGCAAGACCGCCCACGAGATGGATGCCATGCCCAAGCCCGAGGTGGAACTGCGGCTCTCCGATAAGGTATCCATGTGCAATTACTGGGCGAACCGGTTGTGCTGCGAGGCCGCCGACCGAGCCATGCAGGTGCACGGCGGCATCGGCTATTCCCGGCACAAGCCCTTCGAGCACATCTATCGCCACCACCGCCGCTACCGCATCACGGAGGGCTCGGAAGAGATCCAGATACGCAAGGTGGCGGCCTGGCTGTTCGGCTACGCCGGACCCGGGCGCACCGCACACCGCAAGTCCGAATCCTGAGACGAAGCCTGTCCATGCCCACCTATGTCGTGACCTCACCGGCGGGACGGCTGTCCCCCAGCCACAAGGACCAGCTCGCCGCCCGCATCACCGGGATCCACTGTCGCCTCACCGGTGCCCCGGCGTACTTTGCCCAGGTGCTCTTCACCGATGTGGCCCCTGGCAACTACTACCTCGCGGGCAAGCCTCTCCGGGGCGACAACATCTTTCTTCACGGTCAGATACGCGCCGGCCGCGGCCAGGAGCTCAAGGAGCGCCTCATCCTGGAGCTGATGAGCGCCACGGCAGAGATCGCGGCGACGGATCCCAGCCATGTGCAGGTCTACATCGTCGACGTGCCCGCCCGCCAGATTGCCGAGTGGGGACGCCTGTTGCCGCTCCCTGGCGAGGAGGCCGCCTGGGACGCTGCGACGCCCGATCATGTGCGGCAGCGGATCGACGATCTGCTGGGCTGAACGCCTGGCCGGGGGGGGCCTCGAGCGGGGTGCCCGTCAGAATCGCCAGACGATCACTGTTCCGAGGGCGTGAACGGTGGAATTGGCCGGGCGGGTTTCGTTCTGGCGTGCCAGATAAAGCTCGAGGCCCCAGCCACGTTCGAGCTCGAACTCGACGCCCACCTGCAGGTAGCGCCGGTTCCAGCCCGAAACGTGGCTGTCGTAGAACCACTCGAGCATCGCGTAGGGCACACAGCTGGCCAGGCCCATGGAGGCCAGCGGTGCGGACAGCCATTCCTCGCCTGGCTCGCCGGTACTGAAGGCGCGCTCGACACGCACCCGGTTGCGGTAACGCCAGGAATCGCGGTCGCCGATGTCGCGGTATTCGACGCGGTTGCGGTCGGCGAACTGCAGACCCCAGAACAGCGGCTCGCTGCGCAGGGTGGCTTCGGCGAGCATGCGGTTTTCATTCGAGCCCGAGCCGTTCAGGGCGTCGACGCGGTTGTAGCCGAAGCGGAACCACAGTCCCCAGCGGTGCTCCATCTCCGGAAGCGCTCGTACCCAGCGCTCGGGCAGCCGCGCTGCGAACCAGTCGTAGTGGATGCCCCAGGTGGCTTCGGTGGCGCTGGCGTAGTCGCGCGCCCTTGCCAGTGTGCCAAGCAGGAACAGCCGGCTCTGGTCGTCGATGCGCACGGTGGCGTTGAGCTCCGGCCAGAACTCGTTCGTCTGCTGGTCGGCCGGGTGGGCGAGGGGAGCCACCTGAAGAAGGGCTGCGGTAGCGAGCGCGGCGGCTCCTGATCGAAAGCGTTGTTCTTTCATGGGCGCAGCCCGTTGGCCGGGGCTCTGTATCGCAGCCGTCGCACGTCGATCATGGTCTGGGCAGCGCAACGGCGGTGAGGGCGAAGGTTGACCGACGCGGAGGGATGGGCGGCGTCATGGCCGTCGACACCATGCACCAGCTTAGTGTGTCAGAGTAGAGCAGGACGCGATTCGCTGCCACCCGCGAATTCGCGTTCGATGCTCGATCGGTCGGCAAGGCAGATCATTAGCCGCCGCACGCAAGTGTCGGGTTACGAAGGGTCTGGTGCCGGGCGCAGCCACAGGCGGAACATCGGAACGAGCTCCAGCCCGTGGTGTCGGCATGATGTGCCCCCCGGCACTCGCAGCACAATTCGCCGGAACTCCGCGCCGCGCGGGGAAAGCGGCCAAGAAGGAGGGCCCCGAAATCATCCTAGCCCCTAGATATGGTGATGGAAGGGTACCCGGTCCCAACCCGGGTTGAAAGTACGCAATGCAAACCCTGCGGGCTGGCGCGAACTCCTGCGGAAACAAGCGAAATCCCCCTTCAGGGCGAAAGGTGTTCTGAAACTAGTGTCCTGTCGCATTATTAGATTGCACGTTTCTTGCATCGAATCCGCTATAGTCAGGACCGGAGGCGGCGATGCGGCAAATGCGAGCGGATGCGACGTTGGAATTGCAGCACGAGCAGCGATCCGAACTGGAGAGGATCGTGCGCTCCAGGCGTACACCGCAGGCGGTTGCGCTGCGCGCGCGCATCGTGCTGATGACGGCACAGGGCGTTGCGCCCGGCGTGATCGGCGAACAACTCGGGGTATCCCAGCCCACGGTGTGCAAATGGCGCGCTCGCTACGCGGAGGAGGGCCTGGCGGGGCTGCGCAACGAGCCGCGACCCGGGTCACCCTGTCTCGGTTTCACGTACATCAGATTGTTGTTACCTTTCTGATGAACGGAGGACGAGATGGGCAAGAAGGAAGCAGTGCCAAACCGGCAGTACACCACTGAGTTCAGACAAGAGGCCGTTCGGTTGGCTGGATCAATCGGCGGCAATGCGGCTGCCAAGCGATTGGGGGTGCCTCAATCGACGGTGACGAGCTGGGTTCGTCGCGCCCGCACTGGGACACTTCAGAATGTGCCGGCCGAGGCTTCTCCAATCAAGCGACCTGCGTCGGAGTTGGAGGCGGAGATCAGCCGCCTGCGACGGGAGTTGGCCAATGCGAAGCTGGACCTCGAAATCGTAAAAAAAGCGGCGGCGTATTTCGCGAAGGAATCGCGGTGAAGTACGCCTGGATCGAAGCCAATCGCGACCTGTACAGTGTGAGTCGGATGTCTTCCCTGCTGGGCGTATCCCGGACGGGATACTGCCAATGGCGGATCCGAAAACCCTGTGCTCGGGCGCAGGC
>JBILUV010000238.1:0-5619 GCA_044370825.1 Burkholderiales bacterium
GCCTGCCGGCTGGAGTGCCCCGAGACCCGGCCGCTCGACCCGCGCCCGCTGAGCCTGTTCCCTGACCGCGAGGAAGCCACCGAGGAGCGCATGGCGCTGGTGGAGCGGCTGCGCGCGCGGCTCGGTCGGCAGGCCGTGCACGGACTGGTGCCCGTGCCCGAGCACCGCCCCGAGCTCGCCTTCCGCGAGGCCGAGCCCGGGTCTGCCGCTCCGCCCGGTCCGGGCATGCAGCGCCCCGTCTGGCTGCTCGACGCACCCGCGCCGGTGACCGCCGGCGGGCTGCACCTGCTGCAGGGACCGGAGCGCATCGAGAGCGGCTGGTGGGACGGGCGGCACGTGCAGCGCGACTACTACGTGGCGGCGTTGCCGGACGGCACGCGGCTGTGGATCTACCGCGACCGTTCCGAGGCCGCCGCGACGCCGCGCTGGTTCGTGCACGGTCTGTTCGGCTGACACCGATGCCCTGCGACGGGATTGCGGTCGGGCACATGCGCCGGACCGGCCGGGAGGCCGAGGCGCAAGCCGCCAGGCCTGCGCTGCCGCTGGCGGCTCCGGCTCGTGCGAACCGAGGCGCCAGCAACGTCAACCGGACAAGGCACGCCGGATGCGCAGCCGGGGCGACATCGCGCCACTGCCGCGCCCGGTCACTGCGCACTGCCGGGGCACCGCCATGACCGCCTTCGCCGAGCTCCACTGCCTGTCCAGCTTCACCTTCCTGCGCGGCGCCTCACACGCCGACGAACTGGTGGAGCGTGCCGCACGGCTCGGCTACTGCGCGCTGGCCATCACCGACGAGTGCTCGCTCGCCGGCATCGTGCGCGCCCACGAGGCCTCGAAGCGGCATGGCCTGCCACTCATCATCGGCAGCGAGATCCACCTCCAGGATGGGCCGTCGCTGGTGTTGCTGGCCACCGACCGCGAAGGCTACGGCAACCTCTCCGCCCTGATCACCCGGGGCCGCCGGCGCGCCGACAAGGGCAGCTACCGGCTGACCCGTGACGACCTCGACGCGGGGTTACCGGGCTGCATCGCCCTCTGGCTGCGTGCCGATGCGGCAACAGAGGACGCCGTCGCCAGTCAGCAGGCCACCGCCGCCTGGCTGCGCGCGCGCTTTCCGGAACGCCTGTGGATCGCGGCCGCCCTGCATCAGGGCCCCGACGATGCCGCGCGGCTGGCGCGGCTGCAGGCCTTGTCGGAAGCCAGCGCCATCCCCGTGGTGGCCGCCAACGACGTGCACATGCATGTGCGCGGCCGCCGTGCCCTGCAGGATGCCCTCACCGCCATCCGGCTGGGTACGACGGTGGCCGCCGCCGGCCTCGCCCTGCACCCCAACGGCGAGCGCCACCTGCGTCCGCCGGAGCGGCTGGCGCGCATCTACCCCGCCGACTGGCTGCATGCCTCGGTGCGCATCGCCGACCTCTGCCGCTTCAGCCTGGACGAACTGCGCTACGAGTATCCGGACGAGCTCTGTCCTGCCGGAGAGACCCCGGGGAGCTGGCTGCGCCGTCTGGCGGAGATCGGCCTCGCCTGGCGCTACGGCGACGGACGCCCGCCCTGGGATCTGGTGCCGGACCCGGTCATGCCGGGTGCCCCGCCGGACATGCCGCACGGACCTGCCGACGCCGGCCCCGCCCGGGCACGGCGAGCCGACACCGCGGCCCGCGCCCTGGTGGAACACGAGCTCGCCCTGATCGCCGAACTGGGCTACGAGCCCTACTTCCTGACGGTGTTCGACATCGTGCGCTTCGCCCGTCGGCGCGGCATCCTGTGCCAGGGGCGCGGGTCGGCCGCCAATTCGGCGGTCTGCTACGTGCTGGGCATCACCGAGGTCGATCCGGCGCGCATGTCGATGCTGTTCGAGCGCTTCATCTCGCGCGAGCGCAACGAGCCGCCCGACATCGACGTCGACTTCGAGCACCAGCGCCGCGAGGAGGTCATCCAGTACCTGTACGCCCGCTACACCCGCGAGCGCGCTGCCCTGGCCGCCACCGTCATCTGCTACCGGCCGCGCAGCGCACTGCGCGACCTCGGCAAGGCCTTGGGGCTGGACCTGGAGCAGGTGGACCGCATCGCCCGCGGCATCGCCTGGTGGGACCGCAGCCCCGGGGCGGTGGAGCAGCGCCTGACGGAGGCCGGCTTCGACCCGGCGACACCGCGCATGCGCCAGTTGCTGGCCCTGGCCGGCACGCTGGTGGGCTTCCCGCGCCATCTGTCGCAGCACGTGGGCGGGTTCGTGGTGTCGCGCGGCCCGCTGTCGCGCCTGGTGCCGGTGGAGAACGCCGCCATGCTGGAGCGCTCCATCATCCAGTGGGACAAGGACGATCTGGACGCCCTCGGCCTGCTGAAAGTCGACGTGCTGGCGCTGGGCATGCTCTCGGCCATCCGCCGCGCCCTCGAACTGACGGGCCGGCGCCGCGGCCGGCTGTTCACCATGGCCGACATCCCGGCCGAGGACCCGGCGGTCTACGACATGCTGTGCCGGGCGGATTCGGTGGGCGTGTTCCAGATTGAGTCGCGCGCCCAGATGAGCATGCTGCCGCGCCTGCGCCCGCGCTGCTTCTACGATCTCGTGATCGAGGTGGCGATCGTGCGACCGGGCCCGATCCAGGGCGGCATGGTCCACCCCTACCTGCGGCGGCGCCGCGGCGAGGAGCCGGTCAGCTATCCGTCGGAGGAGGTGCGCTCGGTGCTGGAGCGCACCCTGGGCGTGCCCATCTTCCAGGAGCAGGTGATGCAGCTGGCCGTGGTGGCGGCCGGGTTCTCGCCGGGCGAGGCGGACGGGCTGCGCCGCTCCATGGCGGCCTGGCGACGCAAGGGCGGCCTGGCCCACTTCGAGGAGCGGCTGATGACCGGCATGCGCGAGCGCGGCTACGCGGAACCCTTCGCCCGCCAGATCTACCAGCAGATCCTCGGCTTCGGCGAATACGGTTTCCCCGAGTCCCACTCCGCCAGCTTCGCACTGCTGGTCTACGTCTCGGCCTGGCTCAAGTGCCACGAGCCGGCCGCCTTCTGCGCCGCCCTGCTCAACAGCCAGCCCATGGGCTTCTACGGCCCCTCGCAGCTGGTGCAGGACGCCCGGCGCCACGGCGTCGAGGTGCTGCCGGTGGACGCGCTGGCCAGCGACTGGGACTGCACCCTGGAGCTGGTGCCCGGCCCGGCGTCCGCCGGCGACGTGCGCCTGCGCCTGGGTCTGCGCATGGTCGCCGGACTGTCACGGGCGGGGGCAGGACGGCTCATCGAGGCGCGCCGCCTGCCGTTCGAGTCCTTCGGGCAGCTGGCCCTGCGCGCCGGGCTCGAGCGCCGCGACCTGGAGTGCCTGGCCCAGGCCGGTGCGCTGGCAGGCGTCGCCGGCCACCGGCGCGCCGCGCTCTGGACGGTGGCCGGCATCGAGCAGCCCGCGCCACTGCTGCGCGACTGCGTGGTGCGCGAGCCCACCCCGACCCTGCCCCTACCCACGGAGGGCGAGGACATCGTCGCCGACTACGCCAGCCTCGGCCTCACCCTGGGTCGGCATCCGCTGCAACTGCTGCGGCCACAGCTGCGCCGCCGCCGCCTGCTGCCGGCGGAGCAGTTGCAGCACGCGCGCCACGGCCAGCTGGTGCGGGCCGCCGGTCTGGTCACCTGCCGCCAGCGGCCCGGCACCGCCAGCGGCGTGATGTTCGTCACGCTCGAGGACGAGACCGGCTGCGTCAACGTGGTGGTGTGGCGCGACCTGGGCGAGCGCCAGCGCCGCGTGCTGCTGGGTGCGCAACTGCTTGCCGTCCACGGCGTGCTGGAGCGCGACGGCAGCGTCACCCACCTGGTCGCCGGCCGGCTGGAGGACCTGTCGCACCTGCTGGGGCAGCTGGTCACGCAGTCGCGGGATTTTCACTGAGGGGGGATTGGCGATGGGCGATGGGAGATGGGGGATGGGCCATCGGGCCCGCGTCGACGCTGCCACCCTGATCGCCCACCATCCCTGCATATCATCCTCATGACGCGTGCCGGACGTCTCTACCCCGCGCCCGGCCCCTGACTGCGATGCCGCAGCAGCCCGCCGGACCGATGCACGCGGGTTGTCGACGGTCTGTGTTTGCCCTGCACCAGTTTCTTGCGCCGTCCGGAAGGGTCGACATCGGCGACCTGCCCGGGTCCGCATCCGCCGAATGATCTCCTGTGATAGCCTGCGTTCGGCGGGTTGCGCGCTGTGTGAGCGCAGCGGTCCGCCGAGACGTCGCGCAACCCTTCATTCCTCCGATGCCCGCCAGCACCCGCGGCGCCCGCCGCTCGTTGTCATGCCTCGCCACGATCATCGCGATCATCTGCGGCATGCCGGTGTCGGCGCAGAGCACTCCTCCCACCACCGAGGATGCCGAAGCCCTGCGGGCCGAGCTGCGGCGCCTGCGCGAACAGCTCGAGGCTGTCGAGCGCCGCCTGGAGACGTTGCGCACATCCCCGGTCGCGGCCCCGAGATCGCAACCGGAAAGCGCCGTCCGCGCACCCACCGGGACACCGCCGCCCGCCGCTGCCGCCCCTGGTGCGGATGCGGGTGTGGTCGCAGCGGCGGATGACGGCTTCACGTCGACGCCGCGTTATGCGATCGACGTCCAGTCTGCCCCCCAGGCCGATCCCGACCATGCCGCGGGCGCGCCAGCCATGGGCGAAACCAGGCTCCGCGTCGGAGGTTTCCTCAAGGTCGACGGCACCCTCGACAGCGGACCCATCGGGACGCGCGACTGGTTCGTACCGGGCACCATACCGGTGGACGGACCGGACACGGCCCGGGGCGGCCACGCTGGGCTGCACGCCCGCGCGAGCCGTCTGTTCGCCGAATGGCGCCGCGGCACCGCCCTGGGCACGATGCGCATCTACACCGAAGGCAACTTCCTCGGTGGCGACGAGCCGACCTACCGTCATTCCCCGCACCGCTTCCAGGTGCCCCAGATCTACGGCCAGCTGGGCGGCTGGACCGTGGGCCGCACCTTCACCGTCTTCATGGATCTGGACGCGTTTCCGGACACGCTCGACTTCTATGGCCCGAACGCCGCGGCGTTCGTCTTCAACACGCAGGTGCGCTACACCCACAGGGTGGGCGACACGTGGTTCGCCGCATCCGTGGAAACGCCTCGCACCCTGGCGGGCTGCGCGCGCGGGATCGTCTGCAGTGGCCGGGATCCGCTGCCCGATGTGGCCGCCCGGTTGCGGCGGGAAGGGCCCTGGGGACATCTCCAGCTCGCGCTCCTGCTCCGGCGCCTCGGAGCCTTCAGCCCGGGCGCCGGGACTGACACGACAACCGGGACGGGCCTGCTCTGGACCGGCAGCCTGCGCCAGGAAGGCACGCGTGACTACGTGGTCTATGGCGCGCACGCCGGTCGGGGCATCGCCCGGTACATCAACGACCCGGGGTACCGCACCGACTCGGACGGATGGCTCGACGCAAGCGGCACCCTGCACGCAGCGGCGGCGCACGGCGGCTATCTCGGCGCGACGCACTACTGGAACGCCCGCCTTCGGTCGACCTTCACGGCCGGCTTGAGCTGGACCGAGCGTGGCGCCGATCCCGTCTCCAGCCACTCGCGAACGACCTACACCAGCGGCAACCTGATCGCCGACGTGATCGACGAGCTGAGCCTGGGCGTG
>JBILUV010000040.1:0-18789 GCA_044370825.1 Burkholderiales bacterium
CGGTTCGGGTGCGGTTGTCGGTCATGCAGTCGACGATGACCGCAGCACCGCCGATGCCATAGCCCTCGTAGCGGATCTCTTCGTAACTGACGCCCTCCAGCTGCCCGGAACCGCGCTTGATGGCGTTGTCGATAGTGTCCTTGGGCATGTTCTGGTCGCGCGCCTTGTCGATGGCCAGACGCAGGCGCGGATTGCTGTGCGGATCACCGCCGCCGAGGCGGGCGGAGACGGTGATCTCCTTGATGAGCCGGGTGAAGATCTTGCCGCGCTTGGCGTCTGTGGCGGCCTTCTTGTGCTTGATGTTGGCCCACTTGCTGTGTCCTGCCATGGATTCCTCGTCTTGCTGCGGATGGCGGTCCGGATCGCGCGGCGGCCACGAGCACTGCGTGCATCGCCCCGCGATTGGTATACTTTTCATCATGTTATCACCGCGCCCCCGGAGCCTGCCATGGCCGAGTCCATGCTGATCGCGAAGTGCGATCGCGATCTTCACCTCCTGCCGGGGCTGGTCAACCGCCACGGACTGATCGCCGGCGCCACCGGCACCGGCAAGACGGTCACCCTGCAGCGCATCGCCGAGCAGCTCTCGGCCGACGGCGTGCCGGTGTTCATGGCAGATGTGAAAGGCGACCTGTCCGGCCTGTCGCAGCCAGGCGCCTGGAACCCGCGGCTGAAGGAACGCGCCGATCAGCTGGGCATGGGTGATCTCGCGTTCACCGGTTTCCCGGTCACCTTCTGGGACGTCTGGGGCGAGAAGGGACACCCGGTGCGTGCCACCATCTCCGACATGGGCCCGCTGCTGCTGGGTCGCATGCTCAACCTCAACGACACCCAGCAGGGTGTTCTCACCCTGTGCTTCAAGATCGCGGATGATCAGGGCCTGCTGCTGCTCGATCTTAAGGACCTGCGCGCCCTGGTCCAGTATGTCGGGACGAACGCACGGCAGTTCACCGTGAGCCACGGCAACGTCTCGGCTGCCTCGATCGGCGCCATCCAGCGCGGCCTGCTCGAGCTCGAACACCAGGGCGGCGAGCGCCTGTTCGGCGAACCGGCGCTGGACCCCGACGACCTGATGCAGACCGGCGACGGCGGGCGGGGGGTCATCAACATCCTGGCGGCCGACCGGCTGCTGCAGATGCCCAAGATCTACGCCACCTTCCTCCTCTGGTTGCTGTCGGAGATGTTCGAGCGCCTGCCGGAGGTCGGCGATACCGACAAGCCGCGGCTGGTGTTCTTCTTCGATGAGGCCCACCTGCTGTTCGACGACGCGCCTGCCGCCCTGGTGGACAAGATCGAGCAGGTGGTGCGGCTGATCCGCTCCAAGGGGGTCGGCATCTTCTTCGTCACCCAGAACCCGCTCGACGTGCCCGACCGGGTGCTCGGTCAACTCGGCAACCGTGTGCAGCACGCGCTGCGCGCCTTCACGCCGCGGGACCAGAAGGCCGTGAGGACCGCGGCGACGACGCTGCGCGCCAACCCGGCGCTCGATACCGAGAAGGCCATCACCGAGCTGGCCGTTGGCGAGGCCCTGGTGTCCTTCCTGGACGAGAAGGGCCGCCCTGAGGTGGTGGAGCGCGCCTTCGTGTGCCCGCCGGCCAGCCGCATCGGGCCGGCCACGGCCGGGGAGCGGGCCGGCGTGATCGCGGGCTCCCCCGTGGCCGGCGTCTACGAGCAGGCCATCGACCGTGAATCCGCCTACGAAATGCTGCGCGACCGCGCCGCAGGCGAGCCTGCGGATGCCGGCGCCGCGACCGGCGTGCCGCCGGCGGCGGCGGAGAGTGACGGGCTGATGGGCGGTCTGAAGGACATCCTGTTCGGAACGACCGGTCCGCGCGGTGGGAAGCGCGAGGGCGTAATCGACGCCGCGGCCCGCAGCGCGGCGCGCTCCATCGGATCGGGTGTCGGCCGGGAGATCGTGCGCGGCCTGCTCGGGTCGCTGCTGGGCGGCGGTCGCCGCCGGCGTTGAACCCGCGAAGCGCGCCCGGATCCCGCGTCTTGTCTCCTTCAGGCCGGCCCGACCGGCACGCTGCGCTGGGCACGCTGATGGTGCTCGGCGCGGCTGCGGGTTTCTCCGTCAAGTCGATCATCATCAAGCTCGCCTACGGCTACGGCGCCGACGCCACCTCGCTGTTCGCCCTGCGTCAGCTGTTCTCGGCACCATTGTTCGCCGGACTGGCGTGGTGGTCGGGGCGCAGTTCCCCCACACGGACCGCGCCCGCGCGGCGCGACTGGCTCCACCTCGTATTGCTCGGCCTGTTGGGCTACTACCTGGCCGCCTGGCTCGACTTCCTCGGTCTGCGCCACGTGAGCGCCAGCCTGGAACGCCTGATCCTGTTCCTGCACCCGACCGTCGTGCTGCTGTTGTCGGCCTGGTGGCTGAAGACACCGGTGCGTCGCGCCCAGGTGGCCGCGCTCGGGGTCTGCTACGCCGGCATCGTGCTGGTGTTCGTCGAACAGGCCGGCGTGGCCGCGGCCGGAGAGAACCTGCTGCTCGGCAGCAGCCTCGTCTTCGCCAGCGCAGTGGCCTACGCCGTCTACCTGATCGGCTCCAGCCGCGTAGTGCATCGCTTCGGCGCCATCCGCTTCACCTCCTGGGCCATGCTCGCCGCCACGGTCGCCGGGATGACTCAGTTCGCATGGACCCACGGATTCGAGGCATTGCGGCTGCCCGCGCCGGTCTATGGCTTGAGCGCCGTCATGGCGCTGTTCTGCACCGTCCTGCCGGCCCTGCTGATGTCGGAGGGACTCAGGCGGGTGGGCGCCAACCAGGCCTCACTCATCGGCACCATCGGTCCGGTGCTGACCATGGCTCTCGGTGTGGCGGTGCTCGACGAGCGCATGGGGCCGATGCAGATGCTCGGTGCGGCGCTCGTGGTCTCGGGCGTTGCACTGGTGAGCCTTCGGCGCGCACCGCCATGACGACCGGGGCGATGCGGTAAAGTCCGGGCAACACGCCCTACCGACGTTTCCAAGCCCACGATGGCCGAGCGCGCCCGCCACCTGTTCCGCCCCGTCGCGCGTCTGCGCGAGGTGCCGGCACGTGCCTGGCTCACCGTGGTAGTGCCGGTGGTGGTCGGCGCCATCGCCGCCTTCGCCATCGCCACCCACTATGTGCGCCCGGCACCGCCGAACGCGATCGTGTTCGCGGCCGGCCCGCCTGGCAGTGCCTACCGCGACTTCGCCGACGCGTATGCGAAGGAACTGGCACGCGAGCGCATACGGGTGAAGATCCTCGAAACCCCGGGGGCGCGGCGCAACTACCGCTTCCTCCAGGAGGGCAAGGAGGCGGTGGACGTGGGCCTGGTGCGCAGCGGCATCGGCGACAGCACCGAGGCGCCGCATCTGGTGTCTCTCGGTGTCACCGGCTATGAGGCCTTGTGGGTGTTCTGCCGCGGCAAGGGCATCCTCGACGACCTGCCAGGACTGCGGGGCAGGACCATCGCCATCGGCGGGCGCGGTGCCGGCACCCGGCGTCTGGTGCGGACCCTGCTGGCTGCCAACGGCATCGACGAGAGCGACTTCACAGCGGTGGAGATCGGCGGCACCGAAGCCGCCGAGGCCTTGTTCGAGGGCAAGGTGGACTGCGCCTTCCTGTTCGAGGCCCCGGAGGCCGGCGTCCTCAAGGCACTGATGTACAGCCCGCTCACCCATGTGGTGGACTTCACCCGGCGGGCCGACGCCTACGTCAGCCGCATCCCCGCGCTGCACAAGGTGGTGCTGCCTGAGGGCGGCATCGACCTGGCCGCAAACCGCCCGGACCGTCCGGTCACCCTGCTGGCCGCACAGACGCAACTGGTGGCGCGCGACGACCTGCACCCGGCGGTGCAGATGCTGCTGCTGCAGGCAGCCACCCGCATCCATGGCGAATCCGGGATGTTCCAGCGCGAGCAGGAATTCCCGGCGCGCCGCGCCTTCGAGTTCCCGCTGTCCGACAGCGCGGACCGCTTCTACACCAGCGGCCGTCCGCTGCTGCAGCGCTACCTGCCGTTCTGGCTCGCCAATCTGGTGGACCGCATGCTGGTGTTCCTGCTGCCCGCCTTTGCCATCCTGTTCCCGCTGGTGCGCATCCTGCCGCCGCTGTACGCCTGGACGGTACGGCGCCGCATCTACCGCTGGTACGGGGAGCTGATGTACATCGAGAACGAGATGCGTCGCACCCTGACCCACGGCGAGACCCGCGACTTCGGCGCCCGCCTGGGCTGGATCGAGCGCGAGGTCAACGACCTTCAGCCCCCGCTGGCCTTCGCGAACCAGGTCTACGCCCTGCGACAACACATCGATTTCGTGCAGGATAAGCTCGAGAGCATTGATGCGCCGGGGGACGCCGTTACGCCGCCTGCGCCCCCGGGCGGCGAGGCGTGAGCGCCGCCTGGGCACGACAATCGCAGCGGTAGTATTCGTGCTCTATCATCGTGGCCCGTTTCGGAGTGACGCGTTGACATGAGCACCGATCCGACAGCGACCTTCGACGCCGAGTGGGACGCCGGCGACCTGGGCTGCGGCGAACTCGTCATCGAGTTGCGCTTTCGCCTCGCCGAGCTGCCACCCGGCGCCACGATCCGCGTACGCGCCACCGACACTGGCGCCGCCGAGGACCTGCCCGCGTGGTGCCGCATGACCGGGCACACACTCGTGCGCCACGATCCGCAGACCCATCATTTCTTCATCGCGCGCAGGCCTTGACACGCCTCAGCCTGCAGCACACCCCGCAACCGCAACACAAGGAGACACCCATGGCCGGCACCGGCAAGTTCTGCATCAACCTCACCTGTTCCTCAGACAACACCGACAAGGCCACGGTGGCTTTCGTGGTCGCCAACGCCGCGGTCGCCTCGGACCAGAAGACCCTGGTGTTTCTCAGCATCGAAGGGGTGCGCCTGTCGCAGCAGGGTTTCGCGGACGACATCCACGAGCCCGGCTTCGCACCCCTGAAGGAACTGATGGACAATTTCGCGAGGGCGGGCGGCATCATCTACGTCTGCTCTCCCTGCTTCAAGAAGCGCAGCCTGGCGGAGGACAGGCTCATCGCCGGTGCCACCATTGTGGGTGGCGCCAAGCTGGTCGAGTTCCTGGCCGACGGCACGCCCAGCCTCAGCTTCTGAGCTTTCCCCACCGCCACCGCATGTCCCGCACCGTCCCCGTACCAGCGCCCGACGTCAGCTTCGACGGCGGAGATCTCGATTGCGGCAGCGGCCTGCTGTTGATGATCCGCAGTCACATCGATCCGCTGCCGCGGGGCGGGCTGCTCGAGATCCTGTCCACCGAGATCTCGGTACGCGAGGATCTGCCGGCCTGGTGTCGTCTGACGGGCAACGAGCTGGTGGTCACGGAGGGGCGGGGCGGCCGCGTCACAGCCTTCCTGGTGTGCAAGGGCAGTCTGGCGGAACGATCCGCGTCATCCGTGGTACGCCCCGGCCACCGCCAGGCGGTGCCTGTGCCAGTGGCCGTTTCGTTCCGCGACCACCTGCCCGCTCCGGTCGCGGCACCGCCGTTCCCCCCCCTGTCGGTCATGGGCCTGGGCAGCTGGCCGCGGCCGCGCTGGATGCTGCAGGCGGTGCACGAGCGCCTCGAGGGCCGGCTCGCGGAAGAGGACTTCGAGGCCACCGCCGACGATGCGGTGCGCCTTGGCGTCGAGGCGCAACGGCGCGCCGGCGTCGACGTGTTCACGGACGGCGAGCAGCGCCGCGACAGCTATGCGAGCTTCGTCGCGGCCCGCCTCGACAACTGCCAGCTCATCCCGCTCACCGACCTGCTGCCACTGGTCGACGATCCGGAAGCTTTCCAGGAGGAGTTGCGCGCCCTCGACGTGCCCGCGGCGGAAGTACGGCATCCGGCCGTGTTCGGGCGGCTCGGCCGCAGCCGGCCGCTGGCACTGCACGAGGCCCGTTTTCTTCAGGATCTGGTCGGCGGACCGGTCAAGATCGCTCTGCCCGGCCCCTACCTCCTCACCCGAACGATGTGGATGGAATGCATCTCGGACCGGGCCTACGCCTCGCGCGAGGACATCGCGGCCGACATCGTGCGCGTCCTGCGCGAGGAGCTGGCAGACCTCCTGGCCGCCGGCGTTTCGCTGGTCCAGTTCGATGAACCGGTGCTTTCGGAAGTGGTTTTCACCGCCCCCAGCGCGCGCCGCAGTTTCATGTGCGGCGCCCTGTCGGAGAAGGGCGATGCCGCCGCCGAACTGGCCTTCGCCAGGGATCTGGTCAATGCCGTCACGGACGGCTTCCCGCTCGCGCGCATCGGGCTGCACATGTGCCGCGGCAACTGGACGCCAGACGAATCCACCTGCCTGTCCGGCGATTACTCGGCGCTGGTGCCTACGCTTGCGCAGATGCGCGTCGGAACCTACCTGCTCGAGCTGTGTACCCCGCGGGCCGGCGAGATGGCGCTGCTGCGCGGCGTGCCAGCCGACCGTCGCATCGGTGTCGGCGTGGTCAACCAGAAACACGCGCGCGTCGAGACGGTGGAGGAGATCACGGCCCACGCCGGCCGGGCCATCGACCTGTTCGGCGCCGAGCGGGTTCTGCTGCACCCGGACTGCGGCTTCGCCACCTTCGCCGACAACCCGGTGACTTCGGCGCGCGTTGCCGAGGCCAAGCTCACGGCCATCGCCCAGGCTGCGGCGAGCCTGAGGCGCCTGCATCGGCTCGACGCGAACACCTGAGCTCCATCCAGGACACGTCCGCGTGCGCCGCACGTCCAGGTCGGGCACACTGGACCCATCGTCCACAGTCCACCCCGGAGGCCCCATGCGCCGCGCTCTCTCCGCCGTCCTGCTGCTCCTGTCCGCGCTGACCGCGGTACCCGCCGTCGCCGACGAAGACGACCGCATCGTCCCGGCCCACGAGGAGCCGCGCCACGTGCCCAAGCTGGTCAACCGCTGGGTGCGCGTGATCGACGTCGAGATACCGGAGGGAGAACGCACGCTCTACCACGCCCACTCACTGGACTATCCCTACCTGATGATCAGCAGCGTCACGCTGCGCAACCAGACTCCCGGCCAGGAGGCCCGCGACATGCCGGTGACGCGTGGCGTGGTCGGCTACTACCGGGCCGCCACCCAGGGCACCTACACCCACCGCTTCATCAACCTTGGACCGGGCACCTTCCGCGCCATCGGCATCGAACTGCTCACGCCGCTGTCCATGGGCCGGCCGGAGACCGCTTCCCTGCCGGAGCAGCCCGGGCTGGCAACGGTGCTCGACAATGAGCGCGCCCGCGCATACCGCATCGTCCTCCAGCCGGGGCAGTCGCTCGGGCCCCTGGCGCTGCCCGGCCCCGGCCTGCTGGTGGGCATGACGCCGGGACGGCTCAGCTACCGGCTGAGCGACGCGGCGGAGACGAGGGTCGACATGAGCCCGGCGGCCTTCCGCTTTCACGAGGAGCCCAGCGTGGTCACGCTCACCAATGCGGGGGACCAGCCGCTGGAGCTGGTGGAGTTCCAGTTCAAGTGAGCGCCCGCGCCGTCGCGGCGCCCGCTTGACCCTGGTCAAGGGTGGCAGGGGCGCGGCCGGGCACACTGGGCGCGCCTGTCCTGCCCTGCCGAACCCATGATCACACGTGGACTGTTCACCTCGGAATCGGTGACCGAGGGTCACCCCGACAAGCTGGCCGACCAGATCGCGGACGCGGTCGTCGATGCCTTCATCGCGCGTGACGCCGGCGCACGCGTGGCCTGCGAGGTGTTCATCACCGACGGTCTAGCCCTGCTGGCCGGGGAATTCCGCACCCGCGAGCCAGCCATGTTCGAGGCGGTGTGCGCGGAGGCCATGGCCGTCGCCAGAGGCGTGCTGCGCGAAGCAGGCTACCGTGACCGGGACTCGGGCATCGATCCCGAGGGCTGCGAGGTCATGGTGCGCTTCAACCACCAGTCGGCCGACATCGCGCGCGGCGTCGACCCGCTCGCCGGCCCCCAGGGTGCCGGCGATCAGGGCCTGATGTTCGGCTTCGCCTGCGACGAAACGCCGGAGTTGATGCCCCTGCCGATCGTCCTGGCGCACCGGCTGGTGCAGCGTCAGGCGGCCCTGCGGCGCTCGGGCGCCCTGCCCTGGCTGCGGCCGGATGGCAAATCCCAGGTCACGGTGCGCTACGTCGACGGCCGGCCCGCCGGCGTCGAGACCGTGGTGCTGTCCACGCAGCATGCCGCCGAGGTCACCCGCGACGCGCTGGTGGAAGCGGTGGAACAGGCCATCGTCGAGGCGGTGATCCCGCCGGCACTGCGCGGCCCCGGCTTCCGCGTGCTGGTGAACCCGACCGGCAGCTTCGTCATCGGGGGGCCGCGCGGCGACACCGGACTGACCGGCCGCAAGAACATCGTCGACACCTACGGCGGCGCCTGCGCGCATGGCGGTGGGGCGCTGTCGGGCAAGGACCCGAGCAAGGTCGACCGTTCCGCGGCCTACGCCGTGCGCCACGTGGCCCGCAACGTGGTGGCGGCCGGACTGGCGCGGCGCTGCACCCTGCAGGTGGCCTATGCCATCGGCGTGGCGGAACCGGTGTCGCTGGTGGTGGATACCGGGGGCACGGGGGTGATCCCCGACGAGGACATCGAGCGACTGGTGACGGCGCTGTTCGATCTAACGCCGGCCGGCATGATCCGGGACCTCGACCTTCTGCGCCCGATCTACCGGGCGACCGCGGCCTACGGCCACTTCGGCCGGCCCGAAGCCGGCTTCACCTGGGAGCGTGACGACAGGGCGGCGGCGCTGCGCGCGGCGGCGGGCCTGCCACACACCTGACACGCCCCCCGCGGCATCGGCGCCAGCCGGCGAGCGCCATGCGGTGCGGCGGTGTTCAACCCGCCGGGCGAATCATCTCGAACAGCGAATCGACCTCGGTGTAGTCCCCCCGGTGGCCGCAGCGCGCCACCAGACGGGCCGCCACGGTGTCGAACAGTCCATCGCGCAACAGGGCGGGATCGATGTGCACCCCCACCACCTCGCCCAGGGTCATCCAGGTGTCGACCGGGTTGCCGGCAGCATCAGACAAGCGGGTGATGCCGGCCAGACGGCACTCCATGGCGGCCACCGCTCCGGCCACGCGCGGCGGCCGCACCAGCACCGAGGGGGCCTCCGCAAGCCCGGCAAGCGCGAACTCGTTCACGCCGGGCGCCACCGGTGCCGACGTGGCATTCATGGCCCTGGCGTGGCGGGCACCGACGAAATTGACCACGAACTCCCCGGTCGCCTCGATGTTGGCGAGGGAGTCCTTGCGCGTCGCCGCCGTGCTGAAGTAGACCATCGGCGGGTCGTCGCAGACGGCGTTGAAGAAACTGTAGGGCGCCAGGTTCGGCCGGCCCTGCGCATCGACGCTGGAAATCCAGCCGATGGGCCGGGGCGCCACGATGGCCTTGAACGGGTTGTGCGGCAAGCCGTGGCCGAGCCGCGGCTGGTAGAAGTAATCAGGCACCCGTGCACCACGAAGGATGTGGGCACCGCCCCGCCTGCCGGCCCGACGCGCTCACGCGAAATCGCCGGGCGCGAGTTCGATCGGCTGACCGTGCGGCGTGCGCCCGGCCGCGTGGTGCCATGCCTCGCGATAGCGCTCCAGCGTGTCGCCGCCGGCAATGCCCTTCTCCTGCACCAGGCGCTCGATCGCCCGCAGCCAGTGGCGGTAGTAGGTGTCACCCCGGTCGGGATCACCCGCTGCCTGGGCCCCCAGGATCTCGCTGCCCAGGGTCGCCGCCCACTCGTCGGCGGTGAACACGCCGCGCCGGCGCAGCGCCACCATCAGGGCAAAGGCCTGGGCCTCCCAGGGTTCGCTGAAGACCGGATCGCGCGGGGCCTCCGGAACCGCCTCGAGGGTGGCCTCGACAGCCGTGCCGCCGGAGGGAGAGCAGATCATCTCAGGCCGGCTCCAGGTAGGGTTCGAAGGCATCGATGGACACGACGATACCCGGGTCGCCATCCGTGCCCCACAGGTCCTCTCCGCGGAACGCCACGGCATAGAGCCACTGCGGATCCTCCCCGCGACCGGCGGCCGCGGCATCCGGGAACACGTGGCAGCCCAGCACTCGTTCGACGGTGCCGACCTTGTCCCGGGCATAACGCGGCAGTCGGGTGTGCCCGAGCGGATGCAGGTTGCGCGTACGCACGCTGTCGCCGGGGGCGAATCTCGCTTCGGCAGGCGGTGTGCGGCCGAAGGGCCCGCGGATGGTGGCCACCGCCACATCGGGCAGGCCGAGGGTGCGCTGCACTGGTCTCGCCTCGCCGAGGGCGTGACCGGCATCGAGCTCCTCCGCCGTCACCAGGCCGCGCTCCAGCGCGGTGCGGGTGAGGCCGAGCAGCCAGCGGTGGTAGTAGGAGACGGTCAGGTAGGCTGCGCCCGGGAGTTGCTCCTGGGCATGGCGGAACACGTCGATGTTCCAGGCCCGGGTGTAGAGGATGGTGCGCTGCAGCCCGAGGACCCGTCCCTCCCAGGGAGCGTGGAACGGCGCCTCACCTGCCTCGGCCACCACCGGCCCGAAGCCCTGCATGCCGCCCAGATCGTGCACGCCGTTCATGCCGTCTCTCCCGAGGGCGCGGTCGCGAGCCCGGTGCCGATCATGCTGTCGCGGTTCACCAGCGCGGCCAGGCGTTCCTCGCTCCAGCCCTCGGTGCCCGCGGGGCGCTCGGGAATGACCAGGTAGCGCGTCTCGGCGGTCGAGTCCCACACGCGGATGCGCGTCGCCTCCGGGAGGGTGACCCCGAAGTCCGACAGCACGCTGCGCGGATTCATCACCACACGCGAGCGGTAGGGGGCGGATTTGTACCAGACCGGTGGCAAGCCGAGAACGTCCCACGGGTAGCAGGAGCACAGGGTGCACACCACCATGTTGTGCTGCCCCGCCGTGTTCTCCACCGCGATCAGGTGATCGCCGAGTGGGCCGAACTCGCCGCTGGCGCGGATGGCTGCCGTGGCGTCGGCCAGCAGCGCCGCCTTGAACCCCGGATCGACCCAGGCGCGCGCGACCATGCGGGCGCCGACGTGCGGTCCGACGCGGGTCTCGAAGTGCTCGACGATGCTGTCGATGACGGCGGGATCGACGTAGCCCTTCTCGGTGAGCACGGTCTCGAGGGCGCGCACCCGCGCCTGGATCTCGCTCAGGTGCGAACCGCCGTCGTGGTCATGGTCGTCGTGGTCGTGGTGATCGTGATCGCCGCTCATAGCCTTCCCTCATTGCCTCCGGGTAAGTGCGCCGGGGTTACATCACACCTTCAGGATGACCGCGCCGGTGGTCTTGCGCGCCTCCAGGTCCTCATGGGCACAGGCGACATCGGCGAACGGGTATTCGTGTGCATCGTCCGCGCTCATGACGCCTTCGCGCAAGGCCTGGAAGAGCCGCTGTGCCATGGGCTCGCGCTCCTCGCCCACGAAGTAGTGGAACACCGCCGGTCGCGAGATGCTGTTGGACCTCGCGAACAGCTGCGACATCAGGAACGGCGCGATCGGGCCCGAGGCCTGCCCGAAATTGCACAGGTGACCACGCATGGCAAGCACCTCCAGCGAGCCCTGGAACGTGTCCTTGCCGACCGAGTCGTAGGCCACGTCCACGCCGCGCCCGGCCGTGATCTCGCGCACGCGGTCGACGAAGTTCTCCTCGCGGTAGAGGATGGTGTGGTCACAGCCTGCCTTGCGCGCGAGCTCGGCCTTGGAGGCGCTGCCGACGGTGCCGATGACCGTGGCCCCGAGGTGATGCGCGAGCTGGCACAACAACCGCCCGACGCCGCCCGCAGCGGCATGCACCAGCACGGTCTGACCCGCCCGAATGGGGTAGACCGAGTAAGCCAGCATCTGGGCCGTCAGGCCGCGCAGCCAGGTGGCCGCGATGGTGCGATCGTCCAGATCATCAGGCAGCCGGACCGGCAGGCCGGCAGCGATCAGGCGCGCGGTGGCGTAGCCGCCGTAGGCACTGGTGAGGTAGGCCACGCGGTCGCCCTCGCGGAAGCCGGTGACGCCATCGCCCACCGCCTCGACCACGCCCACCGCCTCCAGCCCGGGAATGCCGGGCAGGGGCAGGGTCTTGTACAGGCCGGAGCGCACATAGCAGTCATGAAAATTGACCGCGACGTAGGTCTGCCGCAACCGCAACTGGCCGGGGCCGGGCGACCCAACCTCGATGGGCTCAGCCTTCAGGACGGAGGGCGGACCGGGTTCACGAAGGATGATGGCTTGTGGCATGGCGAGTCGCTCTTGACGATATGGGGATGATGCCGGGCGCGCGGGCGGGCGGCAAACGCCACGCCGCCTCCGGCCCGACCCGGGCGGTGCCACGTCCGGCGCCCACACGTCCGCCATCCGATGCGATCACCCGCTGCAAACCACGATGTTCGCACGCCATGCGGCCCTGACGCGAGGCGGATGACCCCGCGAGCGGGCCTGCCGCAGTCTCGCACGGCCGTGCACGTTTGCGAGGAGTCCCCCATGCGCCTGTCCCGCCTGTTGCGTACGGCCGTGTTGCTCGCCATCGCCCTCCCCGCCTTGACCGGCAGGCAGTACATGGCTGTGGCGGCCCGCGGGAACGCCGTGTTCGGTTACCGTCAGGGCGACGCCCTGTCCGTGTTACTCCTGCCCCGGCCCCGATCGGCGTCTGCGGACCAGGCGGCGCGTCTACGCGACGACCCGCTGCCGGCGTGGCGTGGCGCAGCGCCGTGCAGAAGGCCCGGCGCCACGGCATCATGTTCAGTCGGCCGCATGTACCCCAACAGGAAACCCCATGAGCACCCCCGACCTCTTCACGCCCCTGGCCGTCGACCCACTGCAACTCGCCCACCGCGTCGTCATGCCACCCCTGACGCGCATGCGCGCCACTGTGCCGGGCAACGTGGCGAACGCCATGATGGCCCGCTACTACGGCCAGCGCGCCAGCGCCGGGGGGCTGATCATCGGTGAGGCCTCCCAGATATCACCCGATGGTCGCGGCGCGCCCTGTACTCCGGGGATCCACACGCCGGAACAGGTGGCGGGATGGAAGGACGTGGTCGACACCGTGCACGCCAAGGGTGGCTTCATGTTCCTGCAGCTGTGGCACATGGGCCGCCTGTCGCACCCCTCGCACCAGCCCGACGGCGGCGCGCCCATCGCGCCCTCGGCCATCGCCGCGAAGGGGGAGGTGTTGACCGCGGACTTCCGGCGCGAGCCGTTCCCCGTACCCCGGGCGCTCGAGACCGCAGAGATTCCGGCCCTGGTGGAACGCTATGCCCACGCCGCGCGCTGCGCCCTGGAGGCCGGCTTCGACGGGGTGGAAATCCACGCCGCCAACGGCTATCTTCTCGAGCAATTCCTTCAGTCGCGAACGAACCGGCGCACCGACGCCTACGGCGGCTCCATCGCCAACCGCTGCCGCCTGGTGCTGGACGTGACCGACGCCATCACCGCGGTTTGGGGCGCGGGGCGTGTCGGCATCCGACTGTCACCCTACGGCATCGCCAACGACAGCGGCGAATCGGACCCCATGCCGCTCTACAGCCATCTGATCCGCGAACTCGACACGCACGGGCTGGCCTACCTGCACCTGATCGAGCCGCGTGCCAGCGGCGCCGGTCAGCGCGAGGTCGACCACCAGGACGTACCCTCGGCGGCGCGGCTGTTCAGGCCGATGTGGCATGGCGTGCTCATTGCGGCGGGCAACTTCGACGGCGACAGCGCCAACGCCATGATCGCAGCCGGTGACGCCGATGCCGTCGCCTTCGGCCGGTTGTTCATCTCCAACCCAGATCTGCCGGAGCGGCTGCGCTCGGGCGCGGCCCTGACACCTTACGACCGCGCCACCTTCTACAGTCGCGGAGCCGAGGGTTACGTCGACTACCCGGCGCTGGCGACGGCCGCATCGCAGGCGTGAACCGAGCAGACAGTATGGGTGCGCGCCCGGGACGCGCCGCCAGCAGGAGCCTGGGCGCCCCGACCACTGGTGTGTGGGCCCACCACCGGCAGCACCCGCCAGCGTGAGCTCCGCCTACGCGGGCGAGCGCATCGCCCTGCTCACCCAACACGGCAAGGAGCGGGTGCTCGCACCGGTCCTCGAGCCCGAACTCGGCTGCACCATCGTCCACGTCGACGGATTCGACACCGACCGCCTGGGCACCTTCACGCGCGAGATCTCCCGACCCGGCACCCAGCGCGACGCGGCTCTCAGAAAGGCCAGACTCGGCATGGAGCTGTCGGGCCTGCGGCTCGGACTGGCGAGCGAGGGCAGTTTCGGACCCGATCCTTTCGTCGGCATGCTGCCGTGGAACGTGGAAATGCTGGTGCTCGTGGACGACCGCCTCGGCATCGAGGTCACCGCCACGGCCCAGGCGCCAGGCCGCAGCGCCCACCTGCGTAGCGACGACTGGGCCGAGCTCGAGGCCTTCGCCCGTCGCGAGGGTTTCCCGGAGCACGCGCTGGTGATGCGCCCACACGATCAGGATGATCTGCGGGTGCACAAGGGCATCGCGACCTGGCCAGCGCTGGGAACAGCGTTTGCCGAATGTGCCGCCGCTTCGCCGGAGGGTCTCGTGTTCGTAGAACACGACCTGCGCGCCTTCGCGAACCCGACGCGCATGGCCAACATCGGCAACGCCGCCCGCGAACTGCTGCAGCGCATTGCCTCCCGTTGCCCGGCCTGCGGCGCTCCCGGCTACTGGGTGACCCATCGCACGCCGGGCCTGCCCTGCCGTGACTGCGGAGCCCCGACCCGCCTGCCCGCCGGCGAGACGCTGGGCTGCCTCAAGTGCAGGCACACCGAGTGTCGCCCGACGGGCGATCCGAAAGGCGCTGACCCGGAGCACTGCGACCACTGCAACCCGTGACCGATAGCGCCGGCGACAGGCGCACGCGGAGGCCCGCGGACCAGTTCATGCCGATCGCCAGTTCGCCGTGCACCCCGAGTGCAAACCTGAAGTGCTTTTTTTCGGGGTCGACCTGGTGAGATATCCGGGCTGGTCCAGCGCGGATCCCGCCGCAGTTTGTAGAATGCCTGCCCGACCATGCAACCCGCAAAGAGCGAACCCGTCGATGACCCAGAACCCGCAGCGCCCACCGTTCGCAGGATGGCTTTCCACGACCAACGACATCACCCGCACCTTCCTGGCGGCGGGCCGCGTCCCGGGGCTGATCAACATGGCCGGTGGTCTGCCCGAGCCCGCGACGTATCCTGTGTCGGAGATCGCAGACATCGCCGCCGAAGCGGTCCGTCAACACACGCAGGAAGTCCTGGGCTACGGCCCCGCAGAGGGTGTGCCCGAGTTGCGCGACGCGCTGGCGAAGCGCCTCAGCTCACCGGACCTGACACTTACCCGGGCCAATGTCCTCGTCACGTCGGCAGGCTTGCAGGGCCTGGACCTCATCGGCAAGGTGCTGCTCGAGCCAGGGCAGCTGATCGCATCCCAGTTTCCGACCTATCTCGGCGCGCTCGACGCCTGGCGACCGCGTTCACCGACCTACCGCAATTTCGTCGTCGATGACCCGGCGTTCGACGCCATCGCAGCCCTCGACCGGGCGCAGTTCGCCTACGCGGTGCCGAACTTCTCCAACCCCACGGGCAAACTGGTCGACGTGGCGACCCGTCAGGCGCTGGTCGACGCGGCCCATCGGACCGGAACGTGGCTGGTGGAGGACGACCCCTACGGGACGTTGCACTACGACGGTGAACCGCTTCCCCGGATGATCGATCTCTCGGCGCGCGCCCGTCCCGGCAAGCCCTACACCGGGCCGGTGGTCTACATGGGATCCCTGTCCAAGGAGATCGCACCCGGCCTCAGGATCGGATGGGTGGTCGCGGCGCCGGAGTTCATCGAGGCGCTCGCCATGGCCAAGCTTGGTGCGGACATGTGCACCAGCGGGTTGACCCAACACGTCGCGCTCGCCGCCATCGAGGCAGGCCTGCTGGAGAAGATCCAGCCCACCATGGTCGACACCTACCGCCAGAGGCGTGACGCGTTGTGCACCGCCATGCGCGAGCATCTGTCCGAGTGGTTCGAGTGGGAGGTTCCGGTGGGCGGCATGTTCATCTGGGCGGTCGGACGCGACCCGTCGCTGAACACGGACGTCCTGCTGCAACACGCGATGGCAGCGGGCGTGGGTGTCTCGCCCAGCAGTGTCTTCGACGCCACCGGCACCTACCGGCGGGCGGTGCGGATCAACTTCACCCTCAACGACGAGAGCAAGCTCGTTGAGGGCGTGCGACGGTTGGCGCGGGCCGTCGAAACCATGCGGCATCGCTAGAGGCGGCAGCGGGACCTGCCGGGCTACAGTCACAGCGCCCGGCGCATGACGGCATCACTTCCGGACTTGATCTGCTCGGGCCGATCCGCCCCGAGTACCTCGGGACCATCGCCAAGCGCGACGAAACTCCCGGTGGTCGGACGTTGAACCGTGATTGGTTCTGCAAGATCACGATCTGATTGTCGTTTTCCGAACCTTACAAGATCGCATCCACTGACCGTACCCGCTGAACATCGGGCTGCGTGTGATGGACTTCCCCAACGCAGGAGGCTCATCGCCGGCGCGTGGTTCGCGAACTCGTGTATATGATGATAATGAACATCAATGATCGACCTCGAGCGGATCACCGGCTTCGACCGGGACGACGGTAACGCCCGCAGGAACGAGAAGCACGGCGTGGCGCAGGCCAAGGCCGAAGAGGTCTTCCTCAACCAGCCGCTGCTGACGCTGGAAGACCTGCGGCACCGCGATCAGGAAGCTCGCTTCCATGCCCTCGGCAAGACGCTCGACGGTCGCCTGTTGCACGTCACCTTCACGCTGCGCGGTGACGACACCCTGATCCGGGTGATCTCGGCGCGCGACATGCATCGCAAGGAGAAGAGCGTCCATGAGCAAACCCGCCAAGCCGCTGCCCAGGTTCAGGACCGAGGCGCAGGAGCGTGCGTACTGGGAAGCCGTAGGGCGCGACTCCACCCAGCATCTCGACTGGGCGAAGGCGCAGCGCGTGGTGCTACCCAACCTCAAGCCATCGACGAAAACCATCTCGCTGCGCCTGCCGCAGCACCTGCTTGATGCCATCAAGGCCGCGGCCAACGCGCGCGATGTGCCCTACCAGTCGCTGATCAAGGTGTGGTTGCAGGAGAAGGTCGAGGGTTAAGGGCGGCGGGGACCCTGCCGCCCTCACGGCTAAGGCCCCGCGCCCGGCGAGGCCAGGCAGTCATCCCGCCGGCTGTGCACGGCTCGGCTACGCCCCTTGCTGTTAGTGCTGTTCCTGCTGCTGATCGCGCGCCAGCGCCGGATGGTGGACCGGAAACAGCACGAACAGCAAGGCCCCCGGGGCCGCAAAAGCGGTGGTCCACGGGGTCATGGCCCAGCGGCGATCAGGGCTCTGGACTGGACATCGCGTCGATGTCGCGCGCGCCGTGCAGCACCCGCACGACATCTATCCCGTCCTCGATCGGCACATGGAAGACAACGTAGCGCCCGACGGGAAAACTACGGACACTGGGCGCCAGATCCTCGCAAGCACGGCCCATCGTCGGCTGCATGGCCAGCGGCCGGAACTGATCGTCGAGGTGATCCACCCAGCGGTCAGCAGCGGCGACACTATCGTCGGCGATGAAATCCCGGATCTCGAGGATGTCGGTCTACGCGAGCGGCCGATGCATCACCCCCGGCATTCAGGCCGCTGCCGTCTTGCCCGCACGCCGTGTGCGCGCCTCGCCCTTGAGTGCCGCTGCATCCCAGGGTTCGCTCGGCCCGCTGGCCAGCCCCTGGCGCACGTCGTTGCGTAACTGCGCGAGCTTCGCCTCCCGCAGTCGATCCTGTTCCTCCATCAGGCGTAGCGCCTCGCGAACCACCTCGCTCGCCGACGTGTAACGTCACTAGGCAGGCCCGGCGCGACGCAGGTTTCCCGCTCCACCCGGTGGCCCGTGGCAATGGTATCGCCCGCCGTTTCGCCAGGTGGCGGCACCAACGCCCCGATCGATCGGCGACGGGCAACCCGTCATTGGTGCCCTCGGCGAATTGTTGCCGATGAAATCGCAATCGGCCGCTTCGCGCCAGGCTACCGTGTCGCACTTGCGCCGGCTGGTGGCACCAAGCGTGGCGATGATCTGGATCCTGTTGGCGGGAGTCTCAGACCGGAGGTCCGCGCGCATGTTGGCTCTCTGTCTGTCACTCGCCTTGCCAACAGGAAGCCCGCCGAGCGGGCTCTCTGTGGGATGCCGCGGCTGCCGCGGGCGCTGACCCTCCGCGCCCGGGAATGCGAGGAGCCGAATGCCTACCACAACCCCGACAACGCTTCGATCGAACTCTGCTACAACCTGCTGCCAGCCATCGCAGAGGACCTGCTCACGGCGGGCATTGCCGAAGAACGACTCGAAGAAGCCGTGACCCACGTGTTTTCCTTTTTTCTGCTGCACGAACTCGGCCACGCGCTGATCGATATCCTCGATCTGGCCGTGCCGGGCCGACAGGAGGACATGGCCGACCAGTTGTCGGTCTATGCCCTGGTCGAGGACGGCGACGAGGACGGCGTCCTGGCGGCACTGGACGGCGCCGCATGGTTCGGTATCCGAAGTCACAGGACCGATGCTGCATCGGCCTTCTGGCACTCCCATTCGCTCGATGCGCAGCGTTACTACAACATCAACTGCTGGGTGTACGGCAGCAGTCCGGAAGCACTCGCGCATGTTCCCGAGGACTCCGGGCTGCCGCTCAGCCGATCTGTCGATTGCCCCCGTGACTATCAGAACCTGAAGCGCTTCTGGGACAGAGTGCTGGAGAAGTTTCGCGTGCAGCCTCGGCGATGACACCCTGGCCCGACCGGCCATGTGCCACCGTCCGAAAGCGGGTGCATGGAGGTCTCTTCGGCCTTGTGTTTGT
>JBILUV010000239.1:0-5535 GCA_044370825.1 Burkholderiales bacterium
GCCCGCAACGGACTCCTCGACGGCGCCGGGTTCCATGCAGCCGCGGCCCAGGAAGCCGAAGTTGAGCGGAAACTCGTCGGCGCCCTGGATCAGCCGGCCCAGCACGTTCGGCCCGGAGCAGCTGACGTCGAAGTGCGGCCCCGGGGTCATGCCGATCATGGTGGTGGTACCGCCCGCCAGAGCGTGCCAGCACTGCTGGGGCGAGATGAAGTGGGCGTGCGCCTCGATGGCCCCGGCGGTGACCACGAAGCCGTCTGCGTGCACCACGGTGGTGTTCGGCCCGCAGCGCAGGCGCGGGTCGACGCCGTTCATGATCTTGGGGTTGCCGGCCTTGCCGATGCCGACGATGCGGCCGTCGCGGATGCCGATGTCGGCCTTCACGATGCCGGCCACCGCATCGATGATGGTGGCGTTCTGCACCACCATGTCGAGAGCGCCGGAGGCGTAGGTGCCGGTGGGCTCGAAGCCCTCGCCGTCGCGCATTACCTTGCCGGCGCCGGTGGTGAGCTCGTCGCCGTAGTGGGTGAAGTCGTGTTCCACCTCTGCCAGCAGCGAGGTGTCGGCGAGGCGGAACAGGTCGCCCGTGGTGGGGCCGTAGAGGTTGGCGTAGGCCGCGCGCGAGATCTTCGCCATGATCAGGCCCCCCGGTAGCCGGCGGCGCGGGCGCGCTGGAGCGCGCGCTCGCGCACCGCGTCGTCCGACACCAGCCCGTTGGTGAGACCGCCGAAGCCGTGCACCTCGCCCGTGCCGCCGTAGGCCACGAGGTCCACCTCGACGCTGACGCCCGGGTCGAAGCGCACACCGGTGCCCGAGGGCCGGTCCAGACGCATGCCGAAGGCCCGGGCACGTTCGAAGTCCAGGGCGCGGTTGACCTCGAAGAAGTGGGCGTGGCTGCGCACCTGGATCGCACGGTCGCCGGTGTTGGTCACGGTCAGGTGTACCCGGGCGCGGCCGGCGTTGAGTTCGATCTCGCCCTCCGCGGGCAGGATCTCGCCGGGGATCGGACCAGCGGGGCGGGGTTCCCGCCCGGGCTTGATGGGATCGAACACCACCACCAGCTTGGTGCCCTCCTCGAAGGTGGGCTCCACGACCACGAAGGGCAGCATCTCGGCCACGCCGGGCTCGACGTCGTCGGTGCTCAGCAGCGTACCGCCCAGGGCAAGCACGTCGGCGTGGGCGAGGCCGCGGCGCGCCGCGGTGAGCAGCTCGTCGGCGATCAGCGCCACAGCCTCGGGGTGGCTGAGGCGGATGCCGAGGCTGCGATGGCGCCGCGCCAGCTCCGCGGCCATGAAGATGGTGAGGCGTTCCTGCTCGGTGGGGGTGAGGTTCATCACGGCGGCAAGCTCCTTCGGGATGGCGTTGATGAAGGCCTGCCCCACGCATGTGGACCCGTGCCGCGATCGCGTGCATCGACCAGACCCTGCACGTACAGCGTAGCGCGGTCCGCAACTGCCGTGGGCCTGCGCACCGCTGCGGGGCGTCGCGACATCGGGTTCCGCCCGGCGGCGCCCGCCGCGGGGCTTCCGGTAGACTCGTGCGACGCTCAGCCCTGGAGTGCCTGCATGCACGCCACCCTGCCCCTGCTCGAGAACACCACCTTTCCCGCCATCCGCCGCCGCCGGACGACCACGGTGCAGGCCAACCTGGGATACCGCTGCAACCAGTCGTGCCTGCACTGTCATGTCAACGCCGGGCCCGACCGCACCGAGATGATGTCGGAGCAGACCCTGGGCACATTGCTGGAGGTGCTGCGCGTGTCGGGCGCCACCACCCTGGACGTCACAGGCGGCGCGCCGGAACTGCATCCCGGCTTCCGTGCATTGGTTCGCGAGGCACGGCGCCTCGGTGTGCACGTCATCGACCGCTGCAACCTGACCGTTCTCTCGGAGCCTGGACAGGAGGACCTCGCGGCCTTCCTGGCGGAGCAGCAGGTCGAGGTCACCGCCTCGCTGCCGTGTTACTCGGAGGAGCTGGTGGACCGCCAGCGCGGCCGCGGCGTGCACCGCAGGAGCATCGAGGGCCTGCGCCGGCTCAACGCGCTCGGCTATGGCGACCCGGGCGGGGCGCTGGTGCTCAATCTGGTCTACAACCCCCAGGGACCCGTGCTGCCCCCGCCCCAGCAGGCACTCGAGCAGGATTACCGCCGGGTGCTGGGGGAGCAGTTCGGGGTGCGGTTCACGCGGTTGTTCACGCTGGCCAACATGCCGATCCAGCGGTTCGGGTCCACCCTGGTGTCGAAGGGCCAGTTCGAGGGCTACATGTCCCTGCTTCGGGCGAGCCACCGGGAGGAGAACCTGGATGACGTGATGTGCCGCTCGCTGGTGTCGGTGGACTGGCGCGGTTTCGTCCACGACTGCGACTTCAACCAGATGCTCGGCATCCCCCTGGCGCTCGAGGGTAGGCCGCGGGCGCGGCTGGCGGATCTGCTGGAGCGAGATCTCGACGGCAACCCGATCGCGGTGGCGGATCACTGTCACGGCTGCACCGCCGGCCAGGGATCGAGTTGCGGCGGCGCGCTGGCCGGGTGAGAGCGGTCGCGCGACCGGTGCGCGGGAGGCGCGCATGACACGCGGCCGTTGGTGGCTGCTGGTCGCGTTTGTGTGCGTGGTGGTATTGATCTTCGCCCTCGACCTGGACCGATTTGCCAGTCTCGAGGTGGTGAAGGCCGAGCAGGCGCGCTTCGAGGAGGCGCGGCGCGCGGCCCCCTGGCGCACGGCGGCTTTGTACTTCCTCGGCTACGTGGCGGTCACCGGGCTGTCCCTGCCCGGGGCGGCGGTGATGACCCTCGCCGTGGGCGCGCTGTTCGGGCCGCTCGCCGGCACCCTGATCGTGTCCTTCGCCTCCACCATCGGTGCGACCGTGGCGTTTCTTGCGAGTCGGCACGTGTTCCGCGACGCCGTGCGCGCCCGCCTCGGCACGCGGCTGGATGCGCTGGACCGCGGCATCGCTCGGGAGGGGGCGTTCTACCTGTTCACCCTGCGTCTGGTGCCGGTGTTCCCGTTTTTTCTGGTCAACCTCGCCATGGGCCTGACGCGCATGCCCCCGCGCACTTTCGCCTGGGTGAGCCAGATCGGCATGCTGCCGGGGACCGTCGCCTACGTCCTCGCCGGCACGCAACTTGGCGCTGTGCAGCGTCTGCAGGACGTGCTGTCGCCCTCGCTGCTTGTGGCCTTCGCCGCGCTCGGCCTGCTGCCGCTGGTGTTGCAGCGGGTGGTGGAGACATTGCGTGCTCGCCGCGTCTACGCCGGATGGCCGCGGCCGCGCCGTTTCGATCGCAACGTGGTCGTGATCGGCGCCGGCGCAGCCGGGCTGGTGGCGAGCTATGTGGCGGCGGCGGTGAGGGCGCGGGTGACGCTGGTCGAGCGCGAGCGCATGGGCGGCGACTGCCTGAACACCGGCTGCGTGCCATCCAAGGCCCTGATCCGCACTGCGACCTTCCTGTCGCAGGTGCGCCACAGCGCCGAGTTCGGCGTGCGCAGCGCAAGCGCCGAGTTCGACTTCGCCGACGTGATGGCGCGGGTGCGGCGCGTGGTCGACGAGATCGCGCCTCACGATTCGGTGGAGCGCTACACCGGACTCGGCGTGGAGTGCCTGGCCGGGGAGGCGCGCATCACATCGCCCTGGACGGTGGAGGTGCGCTCCGGTCAGGAGGTGCGCACCCTGAGCACCCGGGCCATCGTCATCGCCACCGGCGCCCGTCCGCGGGTACCGCCGATCCCGGGTATCGAGGCTGTGGGTTGCCTCACCTCGGACACCCTGTGGTCGCTGCGCGAATTGCCGGGCCGCCTGCTGGTGCTGGGCGGCGGCCCGATCGGCTGCGAGCTGGCCCAGGCGTTCGCGCGACTGGGGTCTCGGGTCTGCCTGGTGGAGAGCGCGCCGCGCCTTCTGGCGCGCGAGGATGGCGAGGTGTCGGAGGCGGTGGCGGCGGCGCTGCGCGCCGACGGGGTGTCGCTGCATCTCGGTTGGCGCGTGACGTCCTTCGTGGTCGAGGACGGGGTGCGGCTCGCGTGCTGTGACGCCGGTACCACCAGCGAACGGCTCGCGTTCGACACGCTGTTGTGCGCCGTGGGGCGGGTGGCGCGGGTGGAGGGTTTCGGGCTCGAGGACCTCGGCATCGCCGTATCGCCGGCCGGGACGCTGGAGGTGGACGCGTTCATGGCGACGCGGTTTCCCAACATCCTCGCCTGCGGCGACGTTGCCGGACCCTGGCAGTTCACCCACATGGCGGCCCACACCGCCTGGTATGCCTCGGTGAACGGCCTGTTCGGGGGCCTGCGCCGGTTCCGGGCCGACATGCGGCTGGTGCCGCGCGCCACCTTCACCGATCCGGAGGTGGCGAGCGTGGGCCTGAACGAGACCGCGGCGCGGGCGGCAGGCGTGCAGTACGAGGTCACCACCTACGGTTTCGAGGATCTCGACCGCGCCATCGTCGACGGCGAGGCCCGCGGTTCGGTCAAGGTGCTGACCGCACCCGGTCGCGATCGCATCCTCGGGGTCACCATCGTCGGGCACCATGCTGGCGATCTGCTGGCCGAGTTCGTCCTGGCGATGCGCCAGGGCATCGGCCTGAACCGCATTCTCGGCACCATCCACGTCTACCCCACGCTGGCGGAGGCGAGCAAGGCGGTGGCGGGGCGCTGGCGGCAGGCGCACGCGCCGGCGCGCGCATTGCGCTGGCTGGAGAGGTTCCATGCCTGGCGGCGTGGCTGAGCGCACGATGGCGTCCGTGGCGCTGGCGCTGCTGCGCCAGGTCGCAGCCCTGGCCGTCCTGTGCGTGCTGTTCTGCGTCCGCCCGGTGCAGGCCTTCGATCACACGCACGCCGAGTGGACGGCGCTGCTGGCACGCCACGTGTCGCTGCTGGACGAGGGCCGGGCCTCGCGGCTGTCCTATGCCGGCATGGCGCGCGACCGCGCCCGCCTGCGCGCCTACCTCGACGCGCTGTCGGCGGTCACCGAGGCCGAGTTCGCCGCCTGGCCGCGCGCCCGCCGTCTTGCCTTCCTGCTCAACGCCTACAATGCCTTCACTGTCGAGAAGGTGCTGACCCGCCACCCCGGGCTGCGCTCGATCCGCGATTTCGGGCGGGTGTTCGGCAATCCCTGGAAGGACCGCTTCTTCCTCCTGCTGGGTCGCCCGGAAAGCCTCGATGGCATCGAGCACGGCCTCATCCGCACGCCGGGCGCCTACGACGAGCCGCGCATCCACTTCGCTGCCAACTGCGCCTCCATCGGCTGCCCCATGCTGCGGGAGGAGGCCTACGTCGGCGAGCGCCTGGACGCCCAGCTGGCGGATCAGGTGCGGCGTTTCCTGTCCGACCGCTCGCGTAACCGCGTCTCCGGCGGGGTGCTCGAGATCTCCAGGATCTTCGATTGGTATGGCGACGATTTCGCGGCCGCGGGTGGCGTGCAGGACTGGCTCGCCACCCGCGCCGGGTGGTTGTCGGAGGTCGAGGCGGATCGGGCGGCGCTGCGGGCGGGTCGGTTGAAGATCGCCTACCTGCCCTACGACTGGGCCTTGAACGATGCTCCATGAGGATC
>JBILUV010000240.1:0-5512 GCA_044370825.1 Burkholderiales bacterium
TCCGCCGTTGCACCAAAGCCAGATTGCAACCGACATGCCATGGCGGCAAGGAGCCGAAAACCATCAACCGATCAATTATTTACCAGATCAATCCCTGGCCTGGCGGTACGCGCCCGCACCATGAAAGCGCGCAGCGCACGCCAGCGCGCCCGGCATTGGTGCGCGCGCCCCGAAATCGCGCACGCCCGGACGGGCTGCCCGACATGACGTGCCGCCGCGGCGACGCACCGGGGCACGAGGTGTGGTCGAGTCGCCGGCGCGCCGAGCCAGTAGCGCCGTACCCCCTGCACGTCTGCCCTGGACGCCCGGGGGAGGCCCGCGACGCGCTCAGGGCAGGCGCAGCCTCCCGGCCATGAGCACCAGTTCGGACGTCAGGGTCTCCAGACCTGCCGTCAGCGCCGGGTCGCGCAGAGCTCCTGTGGGATCGAAGGCCTCATGCGCTCGCGGCACGCCGAGCCGGCGCGACAGCACGTTGCAACCGAGGTTGGCGAGAACCTGACGCGTAGCCTCCATCGCGCGCAGCGCGGCGAACTGACCGGGCGTGGCGCCGCACAGCGCCGCCAGCCTGCCCTCGAAGGCCACGCTGCCAGCCTCGTCACCGTCCTTGCGCGACACCCAGTCGATGGCATTTTTCAGCACCGCGGGCATGCCGGCGTTGTACTCCGGACAGGCGATCAGGAAACCATCGTGCGCCTTGAACAGCGCCCGCAGCCGCTTCGCATGGCCGGGCAGACCCTCGTCGCGCTCCAGGTCGCCGTCATAGAGCGGCATGGGAAAATCGCGCAGGTCGATCAGGGTCACCTCGGCGCCCACGGCGCGCGCGGCGTCAGCCGCGAGACGGGCAAGCTGCTTGTTGTAGGAGGCGGCACGGAGGCTGCCGGCAAAGGCGAGGATCTTGACCGCAGACATGGGCGGGACTCCTTGGAAACGGGGCCGCAAGGGTAGCAGACCACCTCGGTCGCACGCCGCTGGCGTCGGGGGCAGGCGCCAACCCGGGTTATAGTCTCGCCCCGTCGCAGGTCCGTTCACGGGGGTCCAGCCCATGCAGGTCGAACTGAGTTACGGTCGTGGCAACGTCGCAGTGACGCTGCCCTCCCGGGCACGCGTCACGGTGATCCGCAAGCCCGCCATGCCGATTCTGCCCGACCCGGCGACGGGCGTGGCCGCCGCCCTTTCAGACCCGGTCGGTTGCGCCCCGCTGGCGGCTTTGGCGCACGGCCGGCGTTCCGCCTGCATCCTCATCTGCGACATCACACGCCCGGTGCCCAACGGGCTGCTCCTACCCCCCATCATCCGCACCCTGCTCGACGCCGGCATCCCGCGCGAGCACATCGTGGTTCTGGTAGCCACCGGCCTGCACCGGCCGAACCTCGGCGCAGAGCTGGACGAACTGGTCGGTGACCGCTGGGTGCGCGAGACCGTGCGCGTGCAGAACCACTATGCCCGCAACGACGAGGACCACGTCGACCTCGGCCGCACGCCGCACGGCACCGTGGTGCGGCTGGACCGGCGCTTCGTCGAGGCCGATCTCAGGATCGCGACCGGCCTGGTGGAACCCCATTTCATGGCAGGCTATTCCGGCGGCCGCAAGGTAATCGCCCCGGGCATCGCCCACGCCGAGACGATCACCACCTTCCACAGCCACCGCTTCATGGCCGACCCGGCGGCGGAGAACTGCAACCTGGAGGGCAACCCGCTGCACCGGGAGCAACTGGCCATCGTGCGCATGCTCGGCGAGGTCTACGCGGTCAACACGGTGATCGACGAACACCGCCGCCTGTCCTTCGTGAACTTCGGCGACATCGTCGACAGCCACCTCCGCGCGGTCGACTTTATCGCCGGCTATGCGCGCGTGCCGGTGGAACGGCGCTTCGGCACCGTGGTCACCAGCGCCGCGGGCTACCCGCTGGACAAGACCTACTACCAGACTGTCAAGGGCATGGTGGCACCGCTGGACATCCTCGCCGCCGGGGGCAACCTGATCATCGCGTCCGAGTGCTCCGAGGGCATGGGCTCGCCGGAATACGTCGAGGCCCAGCGCCGGCTCATCGGCCTCGGGACCGACGGATTCCTGTCCGACATCAGCGCCAAGTCACATGCCGACATCGACGAATGGCAGACCCAGATGCAGGTCAAGCCGATGAGCGCCGGGCGTGTCCACCTGTACAGCGCCGGACTGCCCGCCGAGGCACGCGCCCTCACCGGGGTGCACATGCTCGATTCGCTCGAGGCTGCCATCGACCAGAGCCTGCGCGACACCGGCGACCCGCACGTCGCCGTGATCCCGGAGGGCCCTTACGTGGTGCCGGTCTACCAGCCGGCGGGTTAAGCACGTCGCTCTCCCGACGGCGGCGCCGAAGGATCGTCGGTTCCGGAATCGCCCTGCCGGGGAACTGGCTGATGCGCAGAGCCGGACGGCCTTCGCCACTCAGTTGCACAAACATCGGGGTTGTGGCCTAATCCCGTCTGACGCGAAGGCGTCACGGGTTCCCCAAACTGCGCGGCATCGGCCCTGCCCGGCGCGATCGCGCTTGCTCTCTCCTCCAGGGGCCTCGTCTTCACCGCCCGGGCCGCGCGCCCGGGCTTTTTTTGGGCGGCGTATCCCAGCGAGCGCTCAGGGCGCCCGCGTCACGGCATTGCGGCCCTGGCGGCGCGCATCGAGGGCAGCCAGATCGGCGCGCCCCAGCAGCCCCTCGGCAAGCTCCCCCGGGGTGTGCTGGGCCAGAGCACCGCTGAAAGACAGCGCGGTGAACTCGCCGCCGTGCGCGAATGCGCGCCGCGCCAGTTCCAGCTGCAGACGCGCCGCCACCACTGCGGCGTTGTCGAGGTCGGTGTCGGGGAGCGCCAGCAGGAAGCCGTCGGTCCCGAATCGGGCGATGATGTCGGTGGGGCGCAGGGTGCGCTTCATGACCCGCACGAGGTGCAGCAGGCCGGCTTCGGCGACCTCCGGTCCCTCGGCCCCCTCGATGCGTGCGATGTCGGCCGGCTCGATCAGGACCACGGTGACGGGACGTCCGGTGCGTTCGGAGCGCGCGATCTCGCGTGCCAGAGCCTCTTCCAGGCCACGCCGGTTCAGCGCGCCGGTGACTGGATCCTCGCGCAGCCGTTCGCTGGCCTGGGCCAGCGCGCCCTCGAGCTCCTGCACCCGCCGGCCGGTGTCCTCGGCCTCGCGCCGCGCCAGGACCAGCTCGTCCCGTGAGCGCAGCATGTCCACCTGCAGTCCACGCGTGTCGTCGAGCAATTCCTCGACAATGGCGCGCAGGCTGCCGAGATTCTCCGTCCCGGCGATCAACTGGCCATAGCGCTCGATCCGGCCCTGGTACTCGGCGGTGGCACCGGCAATCTGGGCGAGCCGCTCGACGAACATGGCCAGCAGGCTCTTGAGGGCTGCCTTGGCATCCCGCAGGCTCGCCTTCAGCTGGGACTGACGGAAGATGAGCTCGCGCAGGCCGCGCTCGGCCTCGCGCACGGCGCGCAATTCGATCGGACCGGAGACCAGATCGCGCAGGGTTGCCACCTGACCGGCCACCCACTGGTCGTCCTCGACGAGTTCACCAAGGTTGTCGACCACCATCGCCAGCAGACGGGCGAGGTTGGTCACCAGTTCCTCGCCCGGTTCGACCGTCAGCTCGACCTTGCGAAGGAACTGGCGGAACTGCTGGCCGAACCGGTCCCAGTCGTCGGCCCCGGCTGCATCCCTTACCCGCCAGAGCAGATGGAACAACTCGGAGTGCAGGTCGACGTGGCGCTCCAGCCTGGGCGCGAGGCCCGTGTCCAGAGCCAGCAGGAGCAGCTCGCGCAACCGCTCCGCATCCGCAACCCCCATCGCGACGACGGCTGAGCCACCCGCCCGTGCCGGCTCCGGCCGTGGCGCACCCAGGGCTCCGACCGCCCCACCCTCCCCCGCCTCCTGCCACGTGCGCAACAGGTTCAGCAGGCGGGTGGCCAGCACCTCGTTCTGGCGGGTGCCGGCAAGCATCCGGTCCAGGCTCTCGCGCTTGCGGGCGATGGTCCAACCGTGGCGTGGAGTGTCCAGTTGGCGCAACACCTCCTGGAATACCGGACCGAGCTCCTGGCGGCCGGTGCGCACCGAGCGCGACACGACAGCATTGAGGGCCACCAGCACGGCCTCGGCGTCGCCTCGCTCCAGAGAACGCAACAGCATGGCCAGGTCGAGATCGTTACGGTGGCGCGTCGCCAGAGGGCGGACCACGGCCAGCAACTGCTCACCCGCCACGGGTACCGCCGCGCGCGGGCCGGCGATCTCGGCGTATACGGTGCGGTAGTTATCGGGAGTGGCGGGCAGCCGCCGCGCCGCCAGGGCGCGCAGCGTCTCGCGCGCGATGTCGTTGGGATTGAGAGCGTCTGCCATGGCTGGGTATGGGCCGGAGGTCAGCCCCCCCGGGATGGGCCCGCTTGAATTATCCTCGCAGGCCAATGCGCAGAACATCCGGAGGATACCCGCATGATATGGCCCCGCGGGGGTTTGCGCTTCGCGACCCTGTGCATCTGTGTGATCGTCAGCCGACCAGCCGCCCCGGCGGAGCCGGTGCAGGACCTCGACGCCCTGCGTCGTCTGGCAGTCCGGTATGCCGAGGACAACACCCGTGATCTGCCCGGCCGCGTGGTCATCGAAGCCGGAGCCATGGACGGGCGGCTTCGACTGCCGGCCTGCCGTACCGTGGAGCGGTTCCTGCCCGCCGGGGTCAAACTCTGGGGTCGCAGCCAGGTGGGCATGCGCTGCACTGATCCCGAGTCCTGGACCGTGATGATCCCTCTCAGCGTCCAGGTGTGGGGACCGGCGGTCTATGCCGCCCGCCCCCTGGCGGCGGGACGGCCCTTGACTGCGGAGGACCTGCAGGTCCGCGAAAGCGACATGGCGCAGTTTCCCTCGGGGGTGGTTACCGATCCCGCAGCGGCGCTCGGCCGCACTGCGCGGGTGGGCGTCGGCGCGGGACTTGCTCTGCGAGCCGACATGCTGCGCAACCCGGCCGTGGTGCAAGCGGGATCGCCGGTGAGCGTGTTCTTTCGCGGCGAGGGCATGGTGGTGCGCGGCGAGGGCAAGGCGATGGCGAGCGCCGGCATGGGCGAGACCGTCCAGGTACGCACCGCCTCCGGTCGCATGGTCAAGGCGACGGTGACCGGTCCCGGCGAAGTGGAGGTGCGCTGACCGCCTGCCGCCCACGGACGCATGAAACAGAACAGTCGCCTGCCCCACCCGGCACGAGGTCCTCGAGGGGACCGGCCGTGGGCATTGGGGTCGTGGAATGCCGCGAATTGCGGGGGTGTCCTCTCCGAAACGCAGCGTGGACGGACCGGCCCCGACCGACCCGGTTGGTATACTTGTCGGGGGTCGGAAAAGGTGGAATCGGGGCCCTAAAGTTTCGCCTGGGGCCGGTCGTAAACGGGACTGAAGGCTCACAAGGCTTTCTTGGCTAACGCGAGGATCAAAGTGAAGATCAACAATCCGGTGAGCAGACCCCAAGGCGTGACGGGGGCTGGCGAGGTCAAC
>JBILUV010000041.1:0-18496 GCA_044370825.1 Burkholderiales bacterium
CACTTCGCAGTCGTCGTAACAACCGGCGGTGAGCACCGGATGGCTGCGGGCATTGATGAAGCGCACGCGGTCGCCCTCGTAGATCTTCACCAGCAGGGTGTAGCGCCGCTCGGGCCTGATCGCCAGCGGGTCGTAGCGCAACCGGAAGGCGATCGGCACCGGGCCAGGCCCCTGCTTCACGTACTCGTCGATGATGACGGGCACCGGCGAGCCGGGCTCCGACATGTCCTGCAGCCACACCTTGACCACCGCCTTAGAGCCGAGCGTGAGCTTGGGCTGCCAGGTGATGCGGCCAGTGAGCAGGGCGGAACGCGGATCCGGGGCCGAAGGCGGCGCCGGCACTGCGGCATCGGCCTCCGCGCTGCCGCCGGTGCTGCCGCATCCGCCCAGTGCGGCGAGCAGCGCCGTGACCGCAAACATCGCCGGCACCCGGCGATTGAACCTGTCGAGCGCGTTCATTCGAAATCCACTCTCTGTATGCGCTTCACGTAGCGCAGGGACGCCAGCCGCTCGAGCGACTCGCGCCAGCGATCGTGGTGGGTGTTGCCCATCACCAGCACCTGGCCGCGGCGGCAGCCGCTGCGGCCGCGCACGCCGGGATGGGCCTGCGCCGTAGGATCGATCCGTCTCACCTCGGCCACCACGGCCTCCTCGGCCGGTACGCAGAATTCGTAATCGACTGCCCGCCTGCCGTCCGGCGGTCCCTCCAGACCGTCGGCACCGATGGCGCCGAGGTCGAAACGCACCTTGTCGGCCGGACCGACACTGCCGCGCTGGGCGTCCGCGCAACCGCCGGCGACGCACAGACACGCCAGCAGTCCCGCGCCAACGCGCAGGCCGATGGCGGGCGGGGCCTCACGCCGCATGCAGCCGCCCCTCGCGCAGCCGCGGCACCACGTCGATCACGGAACGCCGGGCGACGTACTCGACTTCGTGTGCCAGATTGCGCTCGAGCATCATCTGCCCGACGCGCGAACGCAGCAGTGCCTCGAGCGGATCCCCGGCGGCGTAGAGCCGCTGCGCAGCCAGTGCCGCGTCCGACAGGTCGTGACTGCCGTCCAGCCGTCGCGCCATCAGGTCGACGAGATAGCCGGCGCCGACCATGTCCTCTAGGTTGACGTTGCCGGCCGACCCCGAGCACAGCAGGATCACGGTCTGCCCCGCATGCTCGCGGCCGAGGTGCCCGACGAGCGCCTCGCCATTGAGCAGCGCACCCGCGTAGATGTGTGCCGCACCGGCCGACTTCTGCAGTGCCACGGTGCCGTTGGTCGTGGAATACACCACGGTCTTGCCGGCCACGCCGTGGGCCGCCAGGGCCAGCGGGGTGGGCGACACGAATCCGGGCAGGGTCTCGGCGTTGAGTTCACCCGAGGCGACGAAGGAACCCTCGGGCAACTCGGCCGCACACGCGCGCGCCCCCCACTCGTCCATGGTCGGGATGACGTCGCTTGCACCGCTGGCCAGGGCGTGGATGATGGTGGAAGTCGCGAACAGCACGTCCAGAACCACCACCACCTTGCCCTCCACGCGCACGCCGTCGAGATCCTCCTTGCGGTAGAGCACGTGCACCTTCGGACCGCCGCGCGCCGGCATCAGGCCTCCCCGCCGGGGTGACGCACCCGGAACATGCCGTAGCCTTCCATGGTCATCACCGGCTCGTCGGCCTGGTTGTAGACATCCCAGCGCGTCTTGACGATGCCGACGTCGGGCTTGCTTTTCGACACGCGAGCCTCGAGCACCGTACGCACGGCGCGGATGGTGTCGCCCGGCCGCACCGGCTTGAGCCACTTGACGTGGTCCACGCCGGGAGAACCCAGGCTGGCCGACTGCAGCAGGTAGCTGTCGCACATCATGCGCATGACCATCGAGACGGTATGCCAGCCGCTGGCGATGAGCCCGCCGAACATGCTGGCGCGGGCCGCCTCCTCGTCGATGTGGAAGGGCTGCGGGTCGAAATCGCGTGCGAAGGCGATCACCTCGTCACGATCCACCACCCGGCGTCCCATCTCGGACGTCTCGCCGACCTTGAAATCCTCGAAATGAAGCATGCCCCGCCCTGCCCTCCTGCCGCGGCGAGACCCGCCACGCCGCTGCGATTTGCCTTCGATGCCAGCCACGCCGACCGGAGCCGCCGGCGCACACCACCACGCCCTCAGGCCCGGCACGCCTCCCCGGCCGCCCGCTATTCTTTGGGCTTCGCCCCGTAACGGTACCAGCCGCGCCCGGCACGCTTGCCGTTGTACCCGGCCTTCACCATCTGCTTGAGAATGGGCCGCGGGCGGAATCGTTCGCCATAGGCCTGGAACAGGATCTCCTGCGCCTGCAGGGACAGCGAATTGGTCACCGCGTCCAGCAGTTCGAAGGGCCCGACCGGATGGCCCAGGCCGAGCCGGCAGGCGATGTCGACCTCCTCGGGCGTGCACACCCCCTCCTCCACCAGACGCATGGCCTCGATCATGAAGACGTGCAGGACGCGGTTGACGGCGAAGCCAACCACGTCCTTCACGCGGATGGGCGTCTTGCCGATCTCGCGCGAGAAGGCCATCACCGCCTCGACCGTCGCGTCCGAGGTGTCCAGCCCGGGGATCACCTCGACCAGCTTCATGCGCGACACCGGCGAGAAGTAGTGGGTGCCGAGGAAGGCGGCGCGGCGCTCCGGCGCGACATAGGAGGCGAGGATGGTGATGGAGATGGTCGAGGTGTTGCTCGCGATGATGGCGTCCGGGCGGCAGACCTGATCGATCGTACGGAACACGGCCGCCTTCACCTGCTCGTCCTCGAACACCGCCTCGACCACGAGGTCGCGGTCGGCGAAGGCCGACAACTCGGTCGAGGTCCGGATGCGCTCCAGCGCCTGCTGCTTCTGCGCGACCTCGAACAGCCCGCGCTGGATGCCTTTGTCCAGCACCCGCCCGAGGTTTTCCAGCGCCCGTGCCAGATTCGCCTCGGACGTGTCCGCCAGCACCACGTCGCGCCCCGCCAGGGCGCACACCAGCGCGATCTCCGCCCCCATCAGCCCCGCGCCCACCACACCCACCTTGCCGATCATCCCGCTCTCCCGAACTCCGTCATCACCGATCGCCCATCGCCCATCGCCGATTGCCTATCGCCCATCGCCTAGATCTTCTTCCACCTCGACCGCGGCTTCACCAGTATCGGCTCCACCGGCGTCTGGTCCGCGGTCACGAAGCGCTCGCGGTGATGGTCGGCATCGCCGTACTGCATGCCGATGGCGGTCAGACGCTTGACGTAGTGCCCGACGATCAGCTCGTCCGTCATGCCGATGCCACCGTGCAGCTGGATCGCTTCCTGGGCCACGTCGCGCCCCTTGCGGCCGATGAGCTCCTTCGCCGCGGACACCGTGCGACGGCGCTCGACCGGGTCGGCGTCGTCCACCTTCACGGCGGCCAGCAGCGCCATGGAGCGCGCCTGCTCGCAGTTCATGAACATGTCCACCATGCGGTGCTGCAGTGCCTGAAAGCGGCCGATCGGCACACCGAACTGCTGTCGGGTCTTGAGGTAATCCAGCGTCAGGCGGTAGAGCGCATCCATGATGCCCACCGCCTCGGCGCACACGGCGCAGACCGCGCGGTCGATGGTGAGTTCGATCAGGGGCAGGCCCTTGTCCGCCACGCCGATGAGCGAATCGGAGCTTACGTGCACGTCCTCGAGGGTGATCTCGGCGGCACGCATGCCGTCGTAGGTGGGGTAATCGCGCCCCATCACGCCGTCCTCGGCGGGGTTGACGAAAAACAGGCTCACGCCGTCACGATCCATGGGCTCACCGGCGGTACGCGCCGAGACGATCAGCAGATCGGCCACAGCGCCATGGACCACCACCGACTTGGTTCCGTTGAGCACCCAGAAGCCGCCGTCGAGCCGTGCCGTGGTCTCGACATGCGCCGGATCGTGGCGCGAGCCGGGCTCGCCGAAGGCACAGGCAAGACGCATGGACCCGTCGAGGATGCGCGGCAGCAGGTAGCTCCTCTGGTCCTCCGTGCCTGCCGTGGCGATGCAGCGCGCCGCCATCACCGCCGTCGCGAGGTAGGGCTCCACGCTCAGCGCCCGGCCCAGGGCTTCCATCACGATCATGGTCTCGACGCCACCACCACCGAAGCCGTCGTACTCCTGCGGGATGGTGACACCGAGCAGGCCCAGTCCCGCCAGGCCCTCCCACGCCGTCGGGCTGTAACCGATGCGCGATTCGATGATTTCGCGGCGTGTCTCGAACGCGTAATTCCTGTCGAGAAACCGGCCGATCGATTCCTGCAGCAGACGCTGCTCTTCCGTGTATTCGAAGTCCATGGTGTCCCCGCGCGGGCGTTGGGCGTTGAGGCCGGTGCGCCGGGGCTCAGAGCCCGAGCACCGCCTGGGCAATGATGTTGCGCTGGATCTCGTTCGAGCCGCCGTAGATGCTGACCTTGCGGTAGTTGAAGTATCGCGCCGCCAGCGGCGCCGCATACTCCGGCCCGACACGCTCGCCGAGCCAGTGGTCGCTCCACTGCGCCGGCAGGTGCGGCAGCGCGTATGGGCCCACCGCCTCCATCATCAGCTCGGTGAGCGCCTGCTGGATCTCGGTGCCCTTGATCTTCAGGATGGAGGCCTCCGGGCCCAGGGGCTTGCCCTGGCGGTCTGCCGCCAGCACGCGCAGCACGGTGATCTCGAGCGCCATGATGTCAATCTCGACGCGCGCCACCTTGTCGCGGAACACGGGGTTGTCGATGAGCGGCCGGCCTCCCGAGTGCTCCTGCGCCGCGATGGCCTTGAGGTAGGCAAGCTCGCGTTTGGAGCGCGACACCGCGGCGATGCCGGTGCGCTCGTTCGAGAGCAGGAACTTGGCATAGGTCCATCCCCTGCCCTCCTCGCCTACGAGATTCTCGACCGGCACCTCCACGTCCTGCAACCAGACCTCGTTGACCTCGTGCTCACCATCGAGCGTGATGATGGGCCGCACCTCCACGCCCGGGCTCTTCATGTCGATCAGCAGGAAGGAGATGCCCTCCTGCTTCTTGCCCTCGGAGGAGGTGCGCACCAGGCAGAACATCATGTCCGCGTACTGCGCCAGCGTGGTCCAGGTCTTCTGGCCGTTGACGACGTAGTGGTCACCGCGGCGCTCGGCCCGGGTGCGCAGCGAGGCCAGATCCGAACCTGAACCCGGCTCCGAGTATCCCTGACACCACCAGTCCTCGGAGGCCAGGATGCGCGGCAGGTAGTGCTGCTTCTGCCATGGGCTGCCGAAGGTGTGGATGACCGGGCCGACCATGTAGACGCCGAAGGCGATCACCGGCGGTGCGCCCGCGGCCGCGATCTCCTCCTCGAAGATGTGGCGCTGCACCGGGTTCCAGCCGCAACCGCCATGCTCGACCGGCCAGTTGGGCGCAATCCAGCCCTTGCGATGCAGGATGCGCTGCCACAGCAAGTAGTCGTCCTTGCCGAGTCGCTTGTGCTCGATCACCTTGCGCGACAGCTCGTGCGGCAGATTTTCCCGGATGAAGGCGCGCACCTCGTCGCGGAAGGCCAGCTCGGTGGCCGTGTAGTTCAGGTCCATGCTTCAGTCCTCCTGGGCCGGCGTCAGGCGAAAGCCCGAGCGCGGGAAATGCACGTTCACTTCGCCGACGGCGGGATCGCTGCGACGGATCACCACGCGCTGGGCGGTCAGCGCCGCCACCCGTCCCCGCACCGGATCACGGCCGTAGTCGTCCGCCGCCACCGTGATCACGCTGCCGACGCCCAGCCCGGGGTCGGCCACCGGATGCGTCACGACAGGGTCGGCAGGCGCGGCCCCGCGGGCCACCTCGAGCGCCTCTGCAGAGGACAGGTCCCGCGGCTCGCCATGGCCGATGGCCTCCATGCGCGCGGCCCAGGCCTGCAACTGCGGCATGTCGCGCAGCGGTTCCAGCTCGGCGACCCGACGGGTCACCATCCACACCGGGCCCCAGGCGCAGAAGTCCGCATAGCAGGGGACGTCATCCAGCAGGAAGGCACGACCGGCGTCGAGGGTGTGCTCGAGCCGGAACAGGTGAGCGCGCAGCCGGGCGCGCAGGTGGTCCTGGTCGGCCGCGTAACGGTCGAGGTCGATCGTACCCTCCGAGAACCGCCTGCGGTCCTCGCGCAGCTCGGCCGGCACCGCGGCGGCGTGGGTTCCGAACACCACTCCCACGACGTCGAAGAAGAGCACCGAGTCGGCCCAGCCTCCCACGATCGCAGCCTGGCCGCGCAGATGCGCCGGGAACAGCGGCCGCCCCGGCGCTCGACGCTCCAGTTCGCGGGCGATGCAGGCGGTGTCGCAGTAGACATCGGCGCCGATCTGCATGACCGGGGTCCGGCGATAGCCACCGGTCAGCGGCATCAGGTCGGGCTTGGGCATCCACCGGGGAATGGTGACGGAGCGCCACGCCATACCCTTGTGACCGAGCATGAGGCGCGCCTTCTCGGCGAATGGCGAGGCCGGATAGTGATGCAGGATGAGTTCGGACATGGGGCGGTCGGAGTTCTGGGCAGACGGAACGGAACCCGGGGGACGGGGCACGCGAAGGGGTGCTTTCCCACACCTCACAGGCGCGGTGGAGGGGTTGCGGACCATCCTCCCGCGAGCTCCGGATGATAGCCTGCGCAGGGCGCCCGGGGCTATACTCGAATGTCTTGAATTCAAGCTCTTGACTGCTTCCCCGCCCGCGCGCGGGGCCCGTCCACCCCGGAGTGCCGCCCATGAACATCCGCGACCTGATCCCCGAGCGCCTGCAGGACCTCAACCTCGACCCCCTGTGGCTGCCGTTCACCGCGAACCGGCAGTTCAAGGAACAGCCGAGGCTGCTGGTCTCCGCCAAGGACATGCACTACACCGCCATCGACGGGCGCCAGATTCTCGACGGCATCGCCGGGCTGTGGGCGGTCAACGGCGGCCACTGCCGGGCGCCCATCGTCGAGGCCATCCGCAGGCAGGCAGAGAACGTCGACTACGTCACCGGCTTCCAGTTGCACCACCCGGCGGCCTTTGTGGCGGCGGAGCGCCTGGTGCGCATCACGCCGCCGGGCATGGGCCACGCCTTCTTTGTCAACTCCGGCTCCGAGGCGGTGGACACCGCCCTCAAGATGGCCCTGGCCTACCACCGTGCCCGCGGCGAAGGCACCCGCACCAAGTTCATCGGCCGGGAGCGCGGCTACCACGGCGTGGGCTTCGGCGGCATCTCCGTCGGCGGCATGGTGGCCAACCGTCGCGTCTTCGGCGGCGGCCTGCTGCCCAACGTCGATCATCTGCCCCACACCCACAACCTCGAGGCCAACGCCTACTCGCGCGGACAGCCGGAGTGGGGCGCGCATCTGGCCGACAGCCTCGAATCGCTGGTGGCCCTGCACGACGCCTCCAACATCGCCGCGGTCATCGTCGAGCCGGTGGCCGGCTCGACCGGGGTTCTCGTCCCGCCGAAGGGGTACCTCGAACGCCTGCGCGAGATCTGCACGAAGCACGGCATCCTGCTGATCTTCGACGAGGTGATCACCGGTTTTGGCCGCACCGGCAGCGCCTTCGCCGCCCAGACCTTCGGCGTGACCCCCGATCTCATCACCTGCGCCAAGGCACTCACCAACGCCGCGGTGCCGATGGGTGCGGTGATCGTGCGCAACGAGATCTACGACACCTTCATGACCGGCCCGGCCAGCGCCATCGAGTTCTACCACGGCTACACCTACTCGGGTCACCCGCTCGCCGCCGCTGCCGCCATCGCCACCCTCGACCTGTTCGAGTCCGAAGGCCTGTTCGCGCGCGCGGCCGGCCTGGCAAAGTACTGGGAGGACGCGGTCCACTCGCTCAAGGGGCTGCCCCACGTCATCGACATCCGCAACATCGGTCTGGTGGCGGGCATCGAACTTCAACCCCTGCCGGGCAAGCCCACGGTACGGGCCTTCGAGGCTTTCCTGCGGGCCTACGAGAAGGGCGTGCTCATCCGCACCACCGGCGACACCATCGCCCTGTCGCCACCGCTGATCATCGAGAAGGCGCAGATCGACCGCATCTTCGAGACCATCACCGACGTCCTGCGCACCCTGCCCTGAGCCGCTTCGCCCCGCGGACCGGCCCCCCCCCCCGCGGGGCCTGTCCCGGGCGGCACCCCGACGGCTCCCCGCACCAGCCGTGCGGGGGTCCGCAACTCCGCACCCAGGCGGCCGTCCCGCCTTCATCCGCCATGAAAGTCGTCATCGCCCAGCTGCAACACGAGACCAACACGTTTTCCCCGGTGCCCACGCCCTGGGAGTCCTTTGGCGGCCACGGCGGCCCGGCCCTCGGGCGCGACGCCTTCGACGCGATGAAGGGCACGCGCCTGCCCATGGCGGCCTTCATCCACCTCGCCCAGGCCGAGGGCGCACAGATCGTCACCCCTTTCGCCGCGTGGGCCAATCCCAGCGGCCCGGTGGACGGCACGGCCTTCGACCGCTTCTGCGACATCCTCTGCGAGGAGGTGGCGAAGGGCTGCGACGCCATCTTCCTCGATCTGCACGGCGCCATGGTGGTGGCCGACCGCACCGATGATGGCGAGGGCACCCTGCTCGAGCGCGTGCGCGCCGTGGCACCCGACACCCCGCTCGCGGTTTCGCTTGACCTTCACGCCAACGTCACCGACGCCATGGTGCGCAACGCCACCGTCATCGCCGGCTACAAGACCTACCCCCACATCGACCAGTACGAAGCCGGTCACCTCGCGGGCAGCATCCTGTGGCGCGCCATCCGGGGGGAGGTGAAGCCCGTCATGTCCTGGGGCAACCGTCCGCTGCTGGCCCACACCCTGCGCCAGAACACCGAAGAAAGCCCGAACAGGGACTTCACCGACGCCGCCCGCGAGGCCGAACGCCGGGGGCTGCTGGCCGCCTCGGCATTCGGCGGCTTCCAGCAGGCCGACATGCACGAGGCGGGCGTCAGTTCGGTCGTGGTATCGGACGGCAACGCCGCAGAGGCACGCGAGGCCTGCGAGCGCATTCTGGACGTCGCCTGGGCACACAAGGAGGACTTCATCTACCGGGGTCGCCCGCTGGACGAAGCCCTGGCCGAGGCAAAACGCCTGGGCGAGGAAACCGGCGGGCCCATCCTGCTGCTCGACCATGCCGACAACTGTGCCTCGGGTGCCAACCAGGACACCATGTATGTGCTGCGCGCCGCGCTCGCGGCCGGTCTCACCGGCATCGCGGTAGGTCCGACGCGCGACCCCGAGGCGGTGGCAGCCATGATCGCCGCGGGGGTCGGCGCCACCGTGACCCTGGACATCGGCGGCAAGATGGACATGCCGGCGATCGGCCGCAAGGGTGAGCCGCTGCGCCTGACCGGCGTGGTGCGCGCGATCACCGACGGCGAGTACACCGTCACCGGCCCGCAGTTCACCGGCATGCGCTGCTACATGGGCCGCACCGCCGTGCTCGACACCGGTGCGGCAGAGATCGTGCTCATCGAACGCAACCAGGAACCCTGGGACCGGGCGGTGTTCACCAGCGTCGGCATCGACCCGACGCGCAAGCGCTTCCTGCTGCTCAAGTCGCGCATGTACTTCAGGCCGGTGTTCCTGCCCATCGCCAGGGGCATGGTGTTATGCGACGCCCCCGGTGTCGGCACCTCCGACTGGACCGCCTTCGAGTACCGCAAGCTGCGCCGCCCGATCTACCCGCTGGACGCCTTCCCCGAACCGCATCGCTGAGACCCGTGCCGCCCGCCGGCAGGTTCACGCCCGTCCCTTCGCACCCACCTTCCGAGGCCTCGCATCATGAACACGCCCCTCGACGCCAGCGTCACCCTCAAGGACATCCCCCACTGGATCGGCGGCACCACCGTCTCCGGCACCAGCGGCCGCAGCGCGCCGGTGTTCAACCCGGCGCGCGGCGTCATCACCGGCCGCGTCGCCCTCGCCTCGGAGACCGAGGTGGACGCCGCGGTGCGCAATGCCCGGGCCGCCTTCCCGGCGTGGGCGGCCACCCCGCCGCTCAAGCGCGCCCGCGTGATGTTCAAGTTCAAGGAACTGATCGAAAGCCACATGGACGAGCTCGCCGCCATTTTGGTGGCCGAGCACGGCAAGGTGTTTTCCGACGCCAAGGGCGAGCTCGTGCGCGGCCTGGAGGTGGTGGAGTTCGCCTGCGGCATTCCGCAGCTGCTCAAGGGCGAGTTCACCGAACAGATCGGCGGGGGCATCGACTCCTGGTCGGTGCGCCAGCCCCTGGGGGTGTGTGCGGGCATCACGCCCTTCAACTTCCCGGCCATGGTCCCCATGTGGATGTTCCCCGTGGCGATCGCCTGCGGCAATGCCTTCATCCTCAAGCCCTCGGAACGCGATCCTTCAGCCAGCCTGCTGCTGGCGCGCCTGCTCAAGGAAGCCGGCCTGCCCGACGGCATCTTCAACGTCGTCCACGGCGACAAGGGCGCGGTCGACGCGCTCCTCACCCACCCCGAGGTGGCGGCGGTGAGCTTCGTCGGTTCGACCCCGATCGCGAAATACATCTACGAAACCGGTGCGCGGCACGGCAAGCGCGTCCAGGCGCTGGGCGGTGCGAAGAATCACCTGGTGGTCATGCCCGACGCCGACCTCGACCAGGCGGTCGACGCCCTCATGGGGGCCGCCTACGGCGCGGCCGGCGAGCGCTGCATGGCCATCTCCGTGGCGGTGGCGGTCGGCGGGGTCGGCGACGCGCTGGTCGAGAAGCTGGCGCAGCGCGCCCGTGCCCTGAAGATCAACGAAGGCATGGACCCCGCCGCCGAGATGGGCCCGCTGGTCACCTCCCAGCATCTGGCCAAGGTGACCGGCTACGTGGACGCCGGGGTGGCCGAGGGGGCGAAGCTGGTCGACGGCCGCGGCGTCTCGCCGGCGGGCTGCGAAGATGGCTTCTTCCTGGGCGGCTGCCTGTTCGACGACGTGCAGCCCGGCATGACCATCTACCGCGAGGAGATCTTCGGACCGGTTCTGTCGGTGGTGCGCGTGCCCGACTTCGAGGCGGCGCTGAAGCTGATCGACGACCACGAGTACGGTAACGGCGTGGCCATCTTCACCCGCGACGGCGATGCCGCCCGCGAGTTCGCCAGCCGGGTGCAGATCGGCATGGTCGGCATCAACGTCCCCATTCCCGTGCCCATGGCCTTCCACAGCTTCGGCGGCTGGAAGAACTCCCTGTTCGGCGACCACCACATGTACGGCCCCGAGGGGGTGCGCTTCTTCACCCGCATGAAGACCATCACCAGCCGCTGGCCCACCGGCATCCGCGCCGGGGCCGAGTTCGTGATGCCGACCATGAAGTAGCCGGCAGCGGCCGGAAGCACGCCGCCGTGGCCGTCATTCGCAGCCTCGACCAGCTGGAGGCGCGGTTCGAGCCGCCGCGGCCCGCGGTGGCGGCCAAGTTTCACGACCGGCTCACACCCCAGGCGCGGGAATTCCTCGCCAGCAGCCCGCTCGCCTTCCTCGCCACGACCGACGCCACCGGCCAGCCGATGGTCTCGCCCAAGGGCGACGTGGCCGGCTTCATCCGGCCGGAGGGCGAGCGCGCCGTGCTGCTGCCCGAGCGCAGCGGCAACCGTCTCATCTTCACCCTGCGCAACATCGTGGCCAACGGCCGGCTGGCCCTCATCGCCCTGCGACCAGGCACGGGCGAGACCTTGCGCCTGGAGGGCGAGGCCGAACTGGACGACGACCCGGCGCTGTGCGCGAGCTTCCGCGCCCGCGACCGCGATGCCCTGCTGGTGATCCGCCTGCGCCTGCGGCGCTGCTATTTCCACTGCGCCAAGTCGCTGCTGCGCAGCGCCGCCTGGCCTGTGGAGGGCGCGGCCAGCGTGTCCTTCGGCCGGGAGATCGCCGACAACGGCGGGTTGAGTCCGGCGGAGGTGGATGCCTTCGACGAGGCAGTCCGGGAGCGCTACCGCTCGGACCTGTGACGGACCCGCGCCGATATCCGACGAGGTCGGCCCCAGTACACTGCAGGTCCACACGATGCAGCGGTGCAAGGCGCTGCCATCGCGAGCCCCAGGGCAGACAGAGCGAAAAAGGCTGGGCACAGGCGCAATTGCACTACGGGCGCCAACCCGGATGTTTCATCAGGTCACGGGATGATGGCGAGGCGTGTTGCGAGGCAGGCCGTGCATCGTGCACCCGGCCAACAGGCCGACCGGGTGCCTCGATGCAGGGCACGGCATGACCGCAAGGCGCCCGCCAGCGCCCGTGGAGGCCGCAAACCAGATCATGCCGACTGCCGCGTCGTTCCAAACCCATTGGGCAGGGCTACGCCGCTCACTTTCGGGGCCGCCCTGACGAAACATCCGAGCCAGGCTTCACGCCACACCCCTGATGCTATAAGTTCATGGTTTTGATGCGCGGGGCTCACATGCGAACAACTGTCACGATCGATGATGAGCTCTACCAGAAGGCACTGGACGTTGCGGATCCGGAGATGGCCAGGAGCGATCTGTTTCGTGAAGCCATCAAGGTATTCGTGCGTGTGCAGGCGGGCAAGCGCCAGGCCCCCCCGGGCGGCCCGGGGCCGGCCAATGAGAAAGTACCCCGGCATCGCGCGGGGCCGCCGGGGGGGGCCGGGCGCCGGCAATGAAGAACGTCCCGCGTCGCCGGCCACCGGCCCGAGCGAGCCGGTGACACTGGTCCTCGTCGATACGTCGGTCTGGGTTGCACACTTCCGGAGCGCCAACGCGACACTGCAGTCATTGCTGACCGCCGACCGGGTCCTTTGTCATCCGCTCGTCGTTATGGAGCTCGCCTGCGGAACGCCACCCGCCCCCCGCGAGCGCACGCTCGGCGAACTCAGGCTGTTGCGGCAGGCAGTCGTTGCGACAACAGATGCGGCACTTGCCCTCATCGAACAGGAACAGCTTCAGGATTCAGGATGCGGGGCGGTTGATATCGCACTGCTGGCCTCCACGCTCTACACCCCAGGCGCATTGCTCTGGACCCTGGACAAGAAACTCGATGCGCTTGCATCGCGCCTGGGTGTGTCCTTCACAACTGCGGAACTCACCAAGCCTGTTTGACGACGGCGCGTCGATTGCCAACGCAGTCGACGAGAAGCCCCCTTCCAGCCTGGATGTTTCATCAGGTCACGGGATGACGGCGAGGCGCATTGCGAAGCAGGCCGTGCATCGCGCACCCGGCCAACAGACGGGCCTGGTGGCGCGAAGCGCGGACTCGGCGTGACCGCAAGGCGACCGCGCCAGCACCCGTCGCGGTCGGCAGGGTCAGCTCGACGGCAACGGCACGAAGAAGCGCGCGTCGTTGCGCTGGACGAGGATGGCGATGCGCTCTTTCGACTTCTCCACCAGTTCCCGCAGCTTTTCCACCGAATCGATGGGTTCGCTGTTGAGCGCGATGAGCACGTCTCCCGGGCGGATGCCGGCCCGGGCCGCCGGCCCCTCGGCGCGCTCGACCACCACGCCGCCGCGTGCCTGGAGCCGCCCCATCTCGGCGGGATTGAGCGGCCGCACCACCAGGCCGAGCTTCGCCGGCTTCATCGCCTCGGGCGCCGCCGCCGCGCCGGCGACCTGCTCGGGCGGTGTGTCGCCCAGGCGCACCGACAACTCGCGCGCCTTGCCGTCGCGCCACACCTGGACGCTGACCTGACTGCCGGGGCGTCCCTCGCCGATGATGCGTGGCAGATCGATGGACTGCTCCACCGGCTTGCCGTCGACAGACAGGATGACGTCGCCAACCTTGAGCCCACCGGCGTCGGCCGGGCCGCCCTTCTCGACACCTGCGATCAGCGCGCCGCGCGCACGGTCGAGACCGAAGGTGCCCGCCAGGTCCTTGTTCACCTGCTGGATGGTGACGCCGATGCGGCCCCGCTGGACCTTGCCGAACTTCAGGAGGTCGTCCTTGACCTTCACCGCGACATCGATCGGAATGGCGAACGACAGCCCCATGTAGCCACCGGTGCGGCTGTAGATCTGGGAATTGATGCCAATCACCTCGCCCGCCAGATTGAACAGCGGGCCGCCGGAGTTGCCCGGGTTCACCGCCACGTCGGTCTGGATGAAGGGCACGTAGGCGTCGCTGGGCAGGCTGCGCGACTTGGCCGACACGATGCCGGCGGTCACGGTGTTCTCCAGGCCGAAGGGCGAGCCGATGGCCGCCACCCAGTTGCCGACCTTGACGCCATCCGGATTGCCCAGGCGCACCGTCGGCAGGCCGGTGGCGTCGATCTTCAGCAGGGCCACGTCGGTGCGCGAGTCCACGCCGATGACCCTGCCGGGGAAGTCGCGCCGGTCGGTCAGGCGTACCGTGACCTCGTCGGCTCCCTTGACCACGTGCGCGTTGGTGAGCACATAACCGTCAGGGGAAACGATGAAACCCGACCCGACACCCTGCGGCACCGGCGTGCCGTCCGGCTGGGCCTCGGGCTGGGGCTGGAAGCGGCGGAAGAACTCCTGAAAGGGGTCGCCCGGCTGGCCGCCCGGCCCCTCGTTCTTCACCACGCGTGCAACGCTGATGTTCACCACGGCCGGCCCCTGGCTCTCCACCAGGGCGCTGAAGTCCGGCAGCGCAGCCACCGGCGCGGACACGGTCGGGGCGGGGGCGGAAGCCTCCTGCGCCGGCGCGTTCACGGCGTGCGACATGCCCATCAGGGCGCGCTCACCCCCGAACTGGGCGGCGAGGAGTCCGGCAGCGAAAGCCACGGCGAGCGCCGAGGCGACGACGGTCTTCTTCATCACGGGACACTCCTGCGGTTCAGCAAAAGACACCGCTTGGAACCGTCCGTCGGCACGCTGGTTCCCGAGACCCCGCCCACGCTCCCCGCCGCCTCCGGCGCATCATGAGGTCCGGATCGTCGTCGCGAGCAGCCCCTGGAAGCCCGGATTGGACGAGTCATTCGGCGCCCCCGGCTGCATCCTGCCTACAATGCACGGTTTCCGTTGCGCGCCACCCGATGCTGCCCGACACCTCCCACCGCTTCTGCGTCGCCCCCATGCTGGACCTGACGGACCGGCATGCCCGCTTTTTCCTGCGCCTCATGTCGCGCGGAGCGCGCCTCTACACCGAGATGATCACCACGGGGGCGTTGTTGCACGGCGACGCCGCGCGTTTCCTGCGCTTCGATCCGACAGAGCATCCGGTGGCGATCCAACTGGGGGGCTCCGACCCCGAAGCCCTGGCGCGCTGCGCCACCATGGCGGCCGGGGCCGGATACGACGAGGTCAACCTCAACGTCGGCTGCCCCAGTGACCGGGTGCGCAATGGCCGCTTCGGCGCCTGCCTGATGGCCGAGCCCGGGCTCGTGGCGCGCTGCATGGAAGCCATGGGCCGGGCCAGCCCCCTGCCCGTCACGCTCAAGACCCGCATCGGCATCGACCGCGACGAGTCGGCTGAGCGCCTGCACACCCTGGTGCGCGCAGTGCGGGAAGCGGGGTGTCAGACCGTCATCGTGCATGCCCGCAACGCCTGGCTGGACGGACTGTCGCCCAAGGAGAACCGCGAGATCCCGCCGCTGCGTTACGCCGTCGTGCACGAACTCAAGTCGTTGTTCCCGGACCTGCGCGTCGTGCTCAACGGCGGCCTGCAGTCGCTGGAGTCCTGCCTGACTCACCTCGACCGGCTGGATGGGGTGATGCTGGGCAGGGAGGCCTACTACAACCCGTGGCTGCTCGCCCGCGTCGACCCACTGCTGTTCGGCCTGCCCGCCCCGGTGCCCGGGCGCGACGAAGTGATCGAGGCCATGACGGAGTACGCAGCGCGCGAGTGCGCCGGCGGCACACCGCTGGCGGCCATCACCCGTCACCTGCTGGCGCTGTTCCAGGGCCAGCCAGGGGCACGGGCCTGGCGACGCACCCTCAGCGAGGAGGCGCATCGGCCTGGCGCCGGGCCCGGGCTGCTGTGGCGGGCCGTGGAGGCGATGCAGGCTGCCGCCCCGGCAGGAGCGGCGGTGGCATGACGCCCTCGCCCAGCTGGCCGCGCGCCACCGATCACTGCAATAATCTCGCCGTCTCGATGCATCAGCCATGAAACTGTCCCAGTTCCGCACCATCGTCGAGGTCTCGCGCCAGGGGCTGAACCTGTCCAAGGCGGCCCAGACCCTGCACATCTCCCAGCCGGCCCTGAGCAAGCAGATCCTGCAGCTCGAGGACGAACTGGGTGTGACCATCTTCGTGCGGGCCGGGAAGCGCTTCGTTGCCATCACGCCGCCCGGTCAGGAGGTGATGGCCATCGCCGAGCGCATCCTGCTCGAGGCGCGCAGCCTGAAGGACGTGAGCGCCGAGTTCCACCAGGAGACCAGCGGCTCCTTCACCATCGCGACCACCCACACCCAGGCGCGCTACGCCCTGCCGCCGGTGGTGCGGCGCTTCGTCAAGCGCTATCCGCAGGTGCGGCTGTCGCTGCGCCAGGGCAGCCCGACACAGATCGCCGAGCAGGTGATCCACGGTCAGGCCGACATCGCCATCGCCACCGAGGCACTCGACCTGTACGACAGCCTCGCGATGCTGCCCTGCTACGAGTGGAATCGCTGCCTGGTGGTGCCGCCAGGCCACCCCCTGCTGGAGATGAAGCGGGTGACCCTCGAGGCGCTGGCGAAGCACCCCATCATCACCTACGACTTCGCCTTCACCGGCCGCTCCACCATGCAGCGCGCCTTCGAGGCCAAGGGCCTGCAGGCCGACATCGTGCTGACCGCCATCGACGCGGACGTGATCAAGACCTACGTCGAACTCGAGCTCGGCGTGGGCGTCATCGCCCACATGGCCTTCGACCCCAAGCGCGACCGCAACCTGCGCGCGATCGACGCCAGCCACCTGTTCGAGCCCAACGTCACGCGCATCGGCATCCGCCGCGGCAGCTACCTGCGGGGCTTCGCCTACGACTTCATCGAGATGTTCGCGCCGCACCTCACGCGTGAGGTGGTCGACGCAGCCCTGACCGGCTCGTCGGTCTGATCCAGCGCTCACCCGGATGGCGGGCCAATCCGCCGACCATATCCGCGTTCATTCCTTTCCGGCATGAACATATCGGAAAGCAGACGTTCCCCATCTAACCCTTCACGGGTACCGTCAGGTCCTGATGCCCGGCCTCATGCCGCGCGACAGGAGAATCCGTGAAACTCGAAACGCTCGCCGTCCACGCCGGCTACACCCCGGATCCGGTCACCAAGGCCGTGGCCGTGCCGATCTACCAGACCACGTCCTACGCCTTCGACAGCACCCAGCACGGTGCGGACCTGTTCGACCTCAAGGTCCAGGGCAACATCTACACCCGGATCATGAATCCGACCACGGATGTGCTGGAAAAGCGCATCGCGGCACTCGAGGGCGGCATCGCCGGGCTGGCGCTGGCCTCCGGCCAGGCGGCCATCACCTACGCCATCCTCACCATCGCCGAGCAGGGTGACAACATCGTCTCCGCCAGCACGCTGTACGGCGGCACCTACAACCTGTTCGCCCACACCCTGCCCCAGCTCGGCATCGAGGTGCGGTTCGCCGACCCGGCCGACCCGGCCTCGTTCGCTCGCCTCATCGACGGGCGCACCAAGGCCGTCTACGCCGAGACCATCGGCAACCCGGGCGGCAACGTGGTCGACCTGCGCGCGCTGGCCGACGTCGCCCACGCCGGGGGCGTGCCCCTGATCGTCGACAACACCGTCGCCACGCCCTACCTGTGCCGGCCGATCGAGCACGGCGCCGACATCGTCGTGCATTCACTTACCAAGTACCTCGGCGGTCACGGCAACAGCATCGGCGGCGCCATCGTCGACTCCGGCAAGTTCCCCTGGGGCGAGCACGCACAGCGCTTCCGCCGCCTGAACGAGCCGGACGTCTCCTATCACGGCGTGAACTACGTCGAGGCCCTGGGGCCGGCGGCCTATATCGCCCGCGCCCGCGTGGTACCTCTGCGCAACATGGGCGCCCCGCTGTCGCCGCTCAACAGCTTCCTGCTCCTGCAGGGCATCGAGACCCTCGCGGTGCGGATGGACCGCATCAACGCCAACACCCTGGCAGTGGCGCGTTACCTGGCCGACCATGCGGCAGTGGCCTGGGTGCGCTATGCCGGCCTGCCCAGCGACGTCCACCATGGGCTCGCGCAGCGTTACCTGGACGGCCACGGCTCGGGCATCCTGAGCTTCGGCATCGACGGCGGCAGCGAGGCCGGCGCGCGCTTCATCGACGCGTTGCAGCTCATCACACGCCTCGTGAACATCGGCGACGCCAAGTCGCTGGCCTGCCACCCTGCCAGCACCACCCACCGCCAGCTCACGCCCGCAGAACTCATCAAGGCCGGCGTCAGCGCCGATCTGGTCCGCCTGTCCATCGGCATCGAGCACATCGACGACATCATCGCCGACATCGAGCAGGCCCTGCGCGCTGCCACGGCGAAGCCGCGGCTGGTGGGCAGCGCCTGACGCAGCATTCCGGTTTCACCCGTCCGGACGGACCGATCGCCCCGGCCGGACGAAAGCTCCTCCAACCCGGATGTTTCACCAGGTCACGGGATGATGGCGAGGCGCATTGCGAGGCAGGCCGTGCATCGCGCGCCAAGCCAATAGCCGA
>JBILUV010000241.1:0-5501 GCA_044370825.1 Burkholderiales bacterium
TTGTGCTTGATGAGCTCCTTCACCCGGTCGACGATGAAGAACTCGCCATCGGCGTCCACACAAGCGATGTCGCCGGTGCGCAGCCAGCCTTCGGGCAGCAGCATCTCGGCCGTGGCGTCGGGCCGGCGGAAATAGCCGCGCATGACGTTGGGTCCGCGCATCCACAGCTCGCCAGGCTCGCCGGGCGGGACGTCGACGCCGGTCGCGGGGTCGACGATGCGCGCTTCCATGTTGGGCCAGCACCAGCCCACCGAGCCGGTCTTGCCCGGTCCGGGGCCGCCATGCTTGCTGATCGAGGCGCCGGAGAATTCGGTCATGCCGTAGCCCTGCAGCACTGCGCAGCCCAGGCGCTCGGCACAGCCGCGCTCGACGTTGGCCCCCAGCGGTGCGGCGCCGGAGCCGATCCGCCGCAGGCTCGACAGGTCGTACTGGTCCACGGCCGGATGCTTGGCCAGCGCCAGGACGATGGGGGGTACCAGCGGCGCGTAGGTGACTTTGTACTTCTGCACACACTCCAGGAATTGCACGAAGTCGAAGCGCGGCATCGACACCAGGGTGCCGCCGCCGCGCAGCCCGTGCAGCAGTATCAGCACCATCCCGTAGATGTGATAGAACGGCAGCACGGCGATGGAGACGTCCGGCTCGGCCTCATCCAGCAGGCCGGCCGCCTGTTCGAGCTGGGCGGCGAGGTTGCGGTGGGTGAGCATCACGCCCTTGGGCACGCCGCTGGTGCCGCTGGAATAGGGCAGGGCGGCCAGATCCTCGGTCGGATCGATCGCCACCGCGGCCAGGGGCGGCGCCTCCTGCAACAGGGTGTCGAAGGCCACCGTGCCCGGCGCTTCGCCGAGGCAGAACACGCATTCCACGCGACTGCCGCGGGCCGCATCCAGGCAGCGCGCCGCCAGGGGTCCGACCGTCACCAGGAAGCGCGCCTCGGTCTCCTGCAGCTGATGCCCGATCTCCCGCTCCGTGTAGAGCGGGTTCATGGTTGTCACGGTACCGCCCGCGCGGCTCGCGCCGAGAAAGGCGGCGGCGTACTCGGGCACGTTCGGCAGACAGATCGCCAGCACGTCACCCCGGCCGAAACCACGCGCGGCGAGGTTGGCCGCAACGTGCTCGATGTCGCGGCCGAGCTGGCGGTAGCCGATCTGCCGGCCGGTCGTGCCCTCGATGATGGCGGGACGGTCGCCGAACTCCTCGAACCTGGCCATCACCACCGCATGCAGCGGGCCCTGCGGGATGCCGACGTCAGGACGTGCGCTGCGATGGATCATGGCGGGATGCTCCGGCTCAGGTGGCGGCGGATTGTGGAAGGGGTTCGATGGTGCCCATGTGGAAGCGGTACTCGCCGCGCAGGCGGTCAGCGTAGTAGTGCCTCAGCGTGTTGCGCACCGTGGCGAAGGCCAGGGTATCCCAGGGGATCTCGGCCTCGGAGAACAGCTGCGTCTCGAGCGATTCCTCGCCGGGATGGAAGTCGAGGTCCAGCAGCCGGCCGCGGAACAGCATGTACACCTGACTGATGTGCGGGATGTTGTAGATCGCATACAGCGACTGGATCTCCACCCTGGCGTTGGCCTCCTCGAGGGTCTCGCGCGCGGCCCCGTCTGCGGTGGTCTCGCCGTTTTCCATGAAGCCGGCAGGCACGGTCCAGAAGCCGCGGCGGGGTTCGATGGCGCGCCGGCACAGCAGGATGCGATCCTCCCACTCGGGGATGCACCCGACCACCAGCTTGGGGTTCTGATAGTGGATGGTGCCGCAGTCGTCGCACACCCAGCGCGGCAGATTGTCGCCGGGCGGAATCTTGCTGGAGACGCGGGCGCCGCAGTCGCTGCAGAATCGCATGGAGTGGCCTGGAAGATGACGGCCATCATTATCGTCCAAAGGCGCCGGGCGCGGACGACCCGCCGTAATCGCCGCAGCGCGGCGGGCTGGAGAGGTGCCGATCGCTTTTTTGAGCAGACCTTCCCTAGAATGCCCGGACGTGCCTTCGCACGCCGCCGCGATTGCCATCCGCGTCCTGGCGAAACCTCCGCGCCGATCCATGAGACCCGCCCACCTCACCGCCATCCTGGAAAGAGAGTTCGCCGCCGCCGCCGACGGGCTGCACACGCCAGTCATGCTCTGGGGTCCACCAGGGGTCGGCAAGAGCGATCTGGTGCGTGGTGTGGCGCGCCGGGCGGAGGTGGGTCTGATCGACCTGCGCCTGTCACAGCTCGAGCCCACAGACCTGCGCGGCATCCCGTTCCGCGATGGCGGCAGGGTCGAGTGGTCCGTGCCCTCGACCCTGCCCGACACCCTGCGCCACGGCCCGCGCGGCATCCTGTTCCTGGACGAGATCAACGCCGCCGCGCCCACGGTGACCGCCGCCGCCTACCAGCTGATCCTCGACCGCCGCCTCGGCGACTATGCGGTGCCTGGGGGCTGGGCCATCTTCGCCGCGGGCAACCGGCAGGGCGATCGGGGTGTCACCTATGCCATGCCGGCGCCGCTGGCGAACCGCTTCACCCACTACGAGCTCGAGCCCCACCTGGACGACTGGGTGGCCTGGGCGCACGCCAGGGGCATCGACAGCCGCGTCATCGCCTTCCTGAGATTCCGCCCCGAACTGCTGTTCGACTTCGATCCGGCGCGTCACCCGATCGCCTTTCCGTCGCCGCGCACATGGGAGTACGTGCACCGCGCCCTGGAGAAGTACGGCGATCACGCGGGCTTGCTGGCCGGTGCCCTGGAGGCCTGCGTCGGCCGGGCCGTCGGTGCCGAGCTCAAGGCCTTCATCGATCACATGACCCGCCTGCCCGACATCGATGCCATTGCCCGGGGGGAGGACCAACCGGTGCCCGAGTCGGTGGATCTGCAATACGGCGTGGCGGCGGCGCTGGTGCGGCGGGCGGCGCGGGCCGCTGAGGCGGTGCCCGGTGACGAGGTCCTCGCGGCCATCCTGCGTTACGCCCGCGCCTTTCCCCAGCGCGAGATGGGGGTGATGCTGGTCAGTGATCTGCAGCGTTCCATCGCCCGGCCGCTCATCGGGGTGCCGGGTTTTTCCGACTGGGCTGCCAGCCTCGACGAGCTCGTCCTTGGCGGGCGCGAAACGGACCCGGCAGCGTGACCAGGACGCGGGACCGGCTCGGCGCGAAGATCGCCGCCGCCCGCACCCGCCTCATCCTGGACCACCCGTTCATCGGGACGCTCACGTTGCACCTGCGGCCGGTGGCCGCCGACCCGCGCCACTGCCCGGCCATCGGGACCGATGGTGCGCACCTGTTGTTCAATCCCGGTTTTGTCGACTCCGCCACACCTGCAGACCTCAGGTTCTGGGTCGCCCACGAGGCGCTGCACTGTGCTCTCGGGCACGTGGCGCGCCGCGGTCACCGGCTGAGGGCGCGCTGGGATTTGGCCTGCGATCACGCCGTGAACCACCTGCTGCGCGAGGATGGTCTCCAAATGCCCGCGGGCGTGTGCTGCGACCCCGCCTTTCACGGGCTGTCCGCGGAGGAGATCTATCCCCTGGTGCCAGACGCTGATGCGCGGCGCGACATCGACAGCCACCTGTTCGACCGGCCTGGCGATGGCGGCCTCGCCGGCCAGCTGGGCGGAATGCACCTCGGGGCGCAGGCGACCCCTGGCAGCGAGGCCGGTGCAACGGACGGCCCCGGTGCGGACGGCACTGTGGCGCACGAGGATGCCTGGGACGATGCCGGCTTCGAGGCACGCCGCCAGCGACCCGCAGGTGCCAGCCCTGTGGACGTTGTCCTGCCGGCAACGATGGCGGACATGGAGCAGGCCTGGCGTTCCCGGCTTGCCACCGCGGCCCAGTCGGCGCGCGAGGCCGGGCGCCTCGGACAGTCGTGGCAGCGGGTGCTGGAGACGCTGCTGGAGCCGACCCTGCCGTGGCGGGCGCTGCTGGCCCGGTTCGTGGTGTCGGCGGCGCGCGAGGACTACACCTTTCAGCGACCACCGCGTCGCGAGGGCACGGCGGTGCTGCCGCGCCTGGCACGTGGCTCGCTGCGCATCGTGGCGGTGGTGGACACGAGCGGCTCCATCACGGCAGACGAACTGAACGAGTTCACGGGAGAGCTCGATGCCCTCAAGGCCCAGGTGCGGGCCGAACTCACCGTGCATGCCTGCGACGAACGGCTGACGCCGGAAGGACCATGGCGCTTCGACCCGTGGGAGCCGGTGCTGCTGCCTGCCTCGCTGGAGGGCGGAGGCGGCACGCGCTTCACGCCGGCGTTCGAGTGGATCGAATCCGCCGGCCTTGCTCCCGACCTGCTCATCTATTTCACGGATGCCCAGGGCGAATTCCCGGCGCTGGCACCGTCCTATCCGGTGCTCTGGCTGGTCAAGGGCCGTGCCGGGGTGCCATTCGGCGAGCGGGTGCAGCTGAACTGAGTCGAGGAGGAGGCGGCCACATGCTGCAGTGGTTCCCATGGCGCTGAATGAGATCCCACGGCCATCGACCGCTTCTGTCGCGCGGGTCGTCCATGGTGTCCGCGAGGCGCGCGGGCAGTGCTCAGCGATCCGCCACGCGCACCCGGAAGGAGAGCGTGCGTGCCGGCGGTACATCCTTTTCCCAGACGCGCCGGTAGACGAAGCTCAGGTCCTGGGTTCCGGAGGCGACCGCAATGAAGCGGAACACCTCCGTTCCGCCCGCGCCCACCACCCCGGGGGGGGCGTCTCCCCGCTCGAACCGCGGCTCCCCGTCCTGGCGCAGCACGGCCTGTTCGCCGGCATTGGACTCCCAGCGGAATCCGGTCGACGGGTTGCCGGGCAGGCGGACTTCCATCGGCTGGCCAGGGCGCATGGTCTGGGTGCTGCCGACCGCGCCGTCCATCACCACCAGGGGCGGCGGACTCACTTCAGGCGGCCCGCCGGGCGCGCAGGCGCCGAGGACAACGACGAGGCCCGCCAGCGTCGACAAGGTCGGGCTTTTCCACCAAGCTGCATGGCGCAGGCTTGCACGGGATCTCGGGGGCATCTTGGTCGTCGCTCCGGGGTGGCATCTTCTGGCATGGGCAGTTCGTGCAATGGACGTGGTGGCGGGAGCCGGTCCGCGTCAGCCCGGGAGTTTCCATCATTTCCGTGCTGTCGGCACGCCACGCGGTCCCGCGGATGCGGCTGGCCCGATGGTAACCGCCAGGGTGTCGCCCGATCGCTCCCGGACCCTAAAATGCCGCCCGTACGCATTTCGTGAGCCTGCCCATGATCTGGAAGTCCCGCCCCACGCCCGCCTCCCTGGTGCGCCTGCACCGCGACACGATGGTGCAGGCGCTCGGCATCGAGTTCACCGAGATCGGCGATGCGCATCTTTGCGCGCGCATGCCGGTCGATGCGCGCACCAGGCAGCCTTTCGGCGTCCTGCATGGCGGAGCCTCGGTGGTGCTGGCGGAGACGCTCGGCAGTTGTGCGGCCGCGCATTGTGTCGATCCGGTGCGGCAGCGCTGTGTCGGCATCGAGGTCAACGCGAATCATCTGCGCGGGGTTTCAGCCGGGTGGGTGACGGG
>JBILUV010000242.1:0-5498 GCA_044370825.1 Burkholderiales bacterium
TGGTAGTCGGAGTCGATCAGGCCGACGAGGTTGCCGAGCACGATGCCGTTGCGGTGGCCCAGCCCCGAGCGGGGCAGCACGACGGCGGCAAGCCCGGGGTCGGACAGGTGAATCGCGATGCCGGTGGGTACCAGCACCGTCTCGCCCGGACGCAGCGTGCAGGCCTCCTCCACGCAGGCGCGCAGGTCGAGGCCGGCGGCGCCGGGGGTGGCGTAGGCGGGCAGCTGGTCGCGCAGGCGCGCGTCGAGCACGCGCAGGTCGATCGTCTTCATGCGGGGCCTCAGGTGGGCTGGTAGCGGCGAGCGATGTGCGCCACGAGCTGGCGGGCCTGCTCCAGCTTGCTCGCGCGCGGCAGCGGGTGTCGGCCCTCGTCGTCGAACAGCACCAGCGCGTTGTCGTCGCCCCCGAAGGCCTCCTGCACGAGGTTGGCGGCCAGCAGTGGCAGGCGCTTGCGCCGCCGCTTCGCCTCGGCGAACTCGTCCAGGTTTTCGCTCTCCGCGGCGAAGCCCACGCAGTAGGGCGGGTCGGCCAGGGAGGCGACCGCGGCGAGGATGTCCGGATTCGGCGCCAGTTCGAGCGTGAGGATGTGCGCGTCCTTCTTGATCTTCTGCTCGCTGGGGTTGAGCACGTGGTAGTCGGCGACCGCCGCCACGCTCACGAAGATGTCGGTGTCGGGCACGAACGCATTGACCGCCGAGGCCATCTGCAGCGCGCTCTCGACCTGCACCACGCGCGCGACCGGCGGGGGCAGGAGGGCGGTGGGGCCGCTCACCAGGGTCACCTCGGCACCGGCCTCCCATGCCGCGCGCGCGACCGCATAGCCCATCTTGCCGCTGCTCTGGTTGGTGATGCCGCGCACCGCGTCGATGCGCTCGAAGGTGGGGCCGGCGGTCACCAGTACCCGCAGGCCGTTGAGCAGCCGGGGCTGCAGCGCGCGCGCGACGAGCTGAGCGAGGTGCGCGGGTTCCAGCATCCGTCCCATGCCGGTCTCGCCGCAGGCCTGGTCGCCGGCGTCCGGGCCCCAGACCTCCACGCCGTCGGCCTGCAGCCGTTCGATGTTGCGCCGGGTGGCCGGGTGTTCCCACATCTGGCGGTTCATCGCCGGCGCCACCGCCAGCGGGCAGTCGCGGGCCAGCGCCGCGGTCGACAGCAGGTCGTCGGCGTGCCCGGCGGCGAGCCTGGCAAGGACGTCGGCGGTCGCCGGGGCCACCAGCATCAGCGAGCGGCCGCGCACCAGTTCGATGTGCGCCATCGCGCCGCGGGCGCGGGTGTCCCACAGGTCGGTCCAGACCGGACGCCCCGACAGCGCCTGCAGGGTAACCGGCGTGATGAAGGCCTGCGCGGCCTCGGTCATCACGACCTCGACTTCGCAGCCGTCGGCCCCGAGCAGGCGGACGAGTTCGGCCGCCTTGTAGGCGGCGATGCCGCCGGTGATGCCGAGCAGGATGCGCGGGGTCTCGGGTGCACTCATCGCGGGCTCGGGCGCGGCGCGCCGGGGGAATGGCCGCACAGGCGGGCGACCACGCTCGCGCGCGTTCTGCGCGCGGCCCGTAGTGTAGCCCAGCGGCGATGCCCCGCCGGAGGCGGGCAGCCGGCCGCAGCCCTGTGCCCGCCTTCGATCCTGTGCCCCATGCCCGCGCCGTCAGTCCGTCCGCCTTTGCGATCCGCCGGCCCCGCCCCCGGGCGTGCGGTTGGCGCGCGCGAGCACGCGCCCGGCACCGGGGACTCGGGGAGGGCCGGCCGGCCCGGCGCCGCGCGGTCGGCGCGCGGGGGCGGGCCATCCCCGGAAGGCCAGGCCAACGCGGCACCCGACGCCCTGCGCCTGCGCCTGCGCGACCATGGCGCCGCCGCGCTCTCCGACGCCGAACTGCTCGCGCTGTGGCTGCAGGGACGGGGCCATGCGACCGCACCCCTCGCGCGCGCGCAGCGACTGCTGGCGCGCTTCGGCAGCCTGCACGACCTGTTCACGGCACCCGAACCGGACGGCCCCCGGATTCCGGGCCTGGGCGCGGTCGGTCATGCCCGCGCCCAGGCGTCGCTTGCCATCGCGGCGCGGATACTGCGAGATCCGCTGGCTGCGGCGAACGTGCTCGACAGCCCGCAGCGGGTGCGCGACTGGCTCGGGCTGTGGCTCGCCGGCCGGCCCCACGAGGTGTTCGTGGTCGTGTTCCTCGACGCCCGCCATCGACTGCTCGGCGAGCAGGAACTGTTCCGAGGCACCCTCACCCAGACCAGCGTCTATCCGCGCGAGGTCGTCAAGGCGGCCCTGGCGGCCAACGCGGCTGGCGTTCTCCTCGCGCACAATCACCCCTCGGGCGTGGCCGAGCCCAGCCGCGCCGACGAACAGCTCACCGTGGTGCTGCGCGAGGCGCTCTCGCTGGTCGATGTGCGACTGCTGGACCACTTCGTGGTGGCGCGCGGCGCGGTGGTCTCGTTCGCCGAGCGAGGGCTGCTCTGAGTCATCGGGCCCGGGCGTCGGAGCGCCAGTCGTACAGCCGGTAACCTTGTCGCGGGCAGGGCGTCTGTGCTATAAAGCCGGGCTTTGCAGGCCACATCGAGGTCTATCATGTCACGCGTCTGTCAGGTTACCGGCAAGAAGCCGATCGGCGGGAACCATGTGTCCCACGCCAACAACAAGACCAAGCGCCGCTTCCTGCCCAATCTGCAGTACCGGCGCTTCTGGGTCGAGAGCGAGAGTCGCTGGGTGCGCCTGCGCGTGAGCCAGGCGGGCCTTCGCACCATCGACAAGAACGGCATCGACACCGTGCTGGCGGATCTTCGCGCCCGCGGCGAGATCGCCTGAACGCATCGGAGCCGACGCCATGCGCGAGAAGATCAAGCTCGAGTCGACGGCCGGTACTGGCCACTTCTACACGACCACCAAGAACAAGCGCACGACCACCGAGAAGATCGAGATGAAGAAGTTCGATCCGGTCGCGCGCAAGCACGTGATCTACAAGGAAACGAAGCTGAAGTGATCCTCCCGGGCGAGCGACGCTCGCCCGGGCGGTGATCCTCGCCGACGGCGGTGGCGCGACTTCGGGCATGATCCGGGGTGGCGACCACCGCTTTTTCACGGGCTGCCGCGCTGCGGCCGCCCCGCCTGTCCTGATCGGGGATGCGCCGGTCGCGCAACCCGCACCACCACCAAGGAGACCACGATGGAACACAGCCTGCCCGCGCTGCCCTACGCGATGGACGCGCTCGCGCCCCACATCTCGAAGGAAACGTTCGAGTTCCACTACGGCAAGCACCACGCCGCCTACGTCACCAACCTCAACAACCTGGTGAAGGGCACGGAGTTCGAGAGCCTCGGTCTGGAAGACATCATCCGCAAGTCGAGCGGCGGGGTGTTCAACAACGCCGCCCAGGTGTGGAACCACACCTTCTTCTGGAACTCGATGAAGCCGGCCGGTGGCGGCAAGCCCTCGGGCGCGCTCGCGGCAGCCATCGACGCCAAGTTCGGGTCGTACGACGCGTTCAAGGATGCGTTCACCAAATCCGCGGTCGGCAACTTCGGGTCGGGCTGGACCTGGCTCGTGAAGAAGGCCGACGGCACCGTGGACATCGTCAACACCAGCAACGCCGGCACGCCGCTGACCGGTGGCGACAAGGCGCTGCTGACCATCGATGTGTGGGAGCACGCCTACTACATCGACTTCCGCAATGCGCGCCCGAAGTTCGTCGAGACCTTCCTGAACAGCCTGGTCAACTGGGCCTTCGCCGAGAAGAACTTCGCCTGATCCGGAGCCCCGATGCCGTTCGCCGGGCGCCGTTCGCGCCGGGCGAGCGGCGCAGGGCGGGGCGTGCCGGTCGGCGTCGATGCGCGGGGGTGTGGCGGCCGGCGAAGGCTTCCGGTGCATGCTGCGGCACGCGAGGCAAAGTGTCATTCGGCCGCTCGAGCGCGAAGGGACGGGGCCTGCTGGACGGGGGCTGCCGTGCGTCGGCGTCGGCGCAGCCGATCCATGGCACCGCACGGCCCCGCGAGCCGCCGGGTCGGTGGGCATGCAGCCCGTCAGTCCGGGTCCTCGTGGCGGGCCAGCGCGTGCCGCGCGTCACCGCCGGGTACGAAAGGACACCGGGGTGGCTGCGGGACAGGAGGAAACGGATGAAGCTCTACATGAGCCTGGCATCGCCTTTCGTGCGCAAGGTCCGGCTGGTGGTCCGCGAGGCCGGCCGTGCGGACCGGGTCGAGGAAGTACCGACCGTGGTGAGCCCGGTCGAGCCCAACACGGCGCTCGGGCGCGACAATCCGCTTGCCAAGTTGCCGACGCTGGTCACCGACGAGGGGTTGGCCCTGTTCGACTCGCCGGTGATCTGCGAATACCTGGATAGCCTGAACGCCGGGCAACCGCTGTTTCCACCCGCCGGCGGCGCCCGCTGGCGCGCGTTGCGCCTGCAGGCCGCGGCCGATGGCATCCTGGAGGCCGCCATCCTGGTGCGTTACCAGCAGATGCTGTGTCCGCCCGAGCGACAGTGGTCCGCGTGGATCGACGGTCAGTCGCACAAGTGGCGGCAAGGACTGGACTTCCTCGAGTCGGAGGCGGTCGCCGGCGCACTCGACGGCGAGCCGACGATCGGCACGCTCGCCGCGGGTGCGACGCTGGGCTGGCTCGATTTCCGCTACGCCGATCGCGACTGGCGCGGCGAGCGGCCGCGACTGGCGCAATGGTATGCAGCGTTTCGCACGCGTGCGTCGATGGTGCAGACCGAACCCCGCACCTGAGCATCGCCCTTCGCGAGATTGATCTTCGGCTCGGGGCAGGAGGCGCTGCGCTCGCGCGCGGCCCTGCCGGCGGCGTGCGTCCGTGGACGCACGCTCGTCAGGCGTAGCGACGCAGCCGCAGTGCGAACTCCTGCAGCGGGGCAATGCCGCTCTGCTCGGCCCGGCGACACCAGTCCTGCAGCTGCTGGAGCAACTGGTCGCGAGACAGCGTCGAGCGCTGCCACAGCGCGGCGAGTTCCTCGCGCATCCGGTAGGCGGTCTGCAGCGGCTGGCTGTGCGCGAGCACGGTGCTCAGCGCCGGGCGAACCGACTCGGGCACGTCCGCCGCGCTGCGGTCGAGCCACTTGCGCAGCGCTCGCAGGTCGACGTTCGGCATCGAGGCGCGCAGCGCGCCCAGTCGCGGCAACTCGCGGCCGTAGGTCTCGCGCAACAGCTGGCCGTAACGCCGCAGCACGTCATAGCGGTGCGCGATGACCGCATCGAGCGTGTCCGCGTCGGCCACGGTCTTGGCCTCGTCCAGCCGCACCTGCGCGGCGACCTTCTTCACGCGGGCGAGTCCGAGCACCTCCATCGTGCGGATGTACAGCCAGCCGATGTCGAACTCGTACCAGCGAGAGGACAGCTTCGCGGAACTGGGATAGGCGTGGTGGTTGTTGTGCAGTTCCTCGCCGCCGATCAGGATGCCCCAGGGGACGATATTGCGGCTCGCGTCCTCGGCCGCGAAGTTGCGGTAGCCCCAGTAGTGGCCGATGCCGTTGATCACCCCGGCGGC
>JBILUV010000243.1:0-5455 GCA_044370825.1 Burkholderiales bacterium
ACGCCTCCGGACTGACTGGCTACGAACTGCAGCGTCGTGCCATGGAACTCGACGAGAAGTCGGTCAGCGACTGGGCGCTGCCGAACCGTGGCTTCCTAAAGGGCGAATCCCTGCAGGGCTACATCAACGAGGCCGTGAAGGGAAAGACGATCGAGCAGATGCCGCGCGCCCTCGGGGTCGTCGCCACCGACCTGCGCAGCGGCCAGCAGACGGTGTTCCGTCGCGGCAACACCGGCATGGCGGTGCGCGCCTCGAGCAGCGTGCCGGGCGTATTCCAGCCGGTCACGATCTCCGGGCGCGATTATGTGGACGGAGGTCTCACCAGTCCGGTGCCCGTGCAGGCGGCTCGCGACATGGGCGCCGACATCGTCGTTGCCGTGGACATCGCCAAGAATCCGGAGCGAGCCAAGGTCCGGGACACGATAGACGTGCTTCTGCAGACCTTCCTCATCATGGGCCGGGCGATCGCTGCGCAGGAACTGCGTACCGCGGACGTGGTGGTCCTGCCCGCCACCGACGAACTGGCGACTGCCGATTTCCAGAGCCGGCATCTGGCGGTGCTGGAGGGCGAGAAGGCCGCCCTGCAGGCCGTCCCGGTGTTGCGCCGAAAAATAGAGGAGCGGGCGCAGCGCCTGCGTCGGGAAGCGCGGGCTGCCCCGCGCTGAAAACCGGTCAAGCTCCGCCAGACCGAGGGCGCCGATGCCGACTCAACGATGCGGCGGTGGCGGGGTGAGGCTCTTCCTGCGCTTGTCCAGCCACCAGCCGTATTGCACCGGCCAGTCCGCGAAGCCGTTGTCGATGCCCAGCGCAGCCTGGGCGTGCAGCGCCCAGTTGGGGTTGTGCAAGGCTTCCCGGCCGATGGCGATCAGGTCGGCATCGCCCGCCTGGAGAATGGCCTCCGCCTGTGGACCGTCGAGGATGAGCCCGACCGCCATCGTGGGAAGTCCCGCGTCGCGCCGGATGGCGGCGGCGTAAGGCACCTGGAAGCCGGGGTAGCGGGTCACCCGGGCGGCGGTCGCCGAACCCATCAGCCCGCCCGACGAGCAGTCGATCACGTCGATCCCGACATCCTTGAGTGCGCGGGACAGGGCGACGGAGTCCTCGAGCGTCCAGCCGCCGTCGATGCCGTCCACCGATGACACGCGGAAGAACACGGGCCGGTCCTGCGGCCAGAGTTCGCGCAGGTCGCGGGCGATCTCCACCGCCAGACGGATGCGGTTGTCGAAACTGCCGCCATAGTGGTCCTGGCGCCGGTTCGAGAGCGGCGACAGGAACTCGTGCAGGAGATAGCCGTGGGCGCCGTGGACCTCGATGACCTCGAAGCCGGCGGCCTGGGACCGCAGGGCTGCATCGCGGAAGGACTGCCGCAGTGCATCGATGTCCGCCATGGACATCTCGTGCGGCACCAGCCAGCCGTCGTCGAGCGCGACGGCGCTGGGCGCCTTCACCGCCCAGACATCCTCGCCGCGGGCGCGATCGCTGTCATCGAGTGGGCCGTTGCCGTGCCAGGGGCGTTGCATGGACGCCTTGCGGCCGGCATGCCCGAGCTGGGCCGCGGGCACCGCACCCTGGGAGCGCATGAACGCGTTGATCCGGCGCAGCGGCTCCACCTGGGCGTCGTCCCAGAGACCGAGGTCGCCGTGGGTGATGCGTCCGTCGCGCTGCACGGCGATGGCCTCGACGAACACCATGCCGGGGCCGCCGCTGGCGAGCTTGCCCAGGTGTACCAGATGCCAGTCGTTGGCCAGTCCCTCGTGCGCCGAGTACTGGCACATCGGCGAGATGACGACACGGTTGCGGAGCTCGAGGCCGCGCAGGCGCAGAGGCGTGAACAGAAGCGGTTGGGTCATGGGGTGTTGTTGAACCTTGGGGTTGCGGTTTCCGGCACGGCCGGCGGGGCGGGTATTCGTTCAGCTGCGCGGGCGGGTGTGCACGTGCTGGTAGATGAGGCGGTCGCCGCCGGAATGAGTGCCCTCCGGCTCCTGGTGAGAGTGGTGGTGTTCGTGGCTGCGGGTGTCGACGTCCACCGGCACCAGGTTCAGACGGCCGTGGCGGACCTGAGGCTCGGCGGTGAGGGCATTGGCGAAGGCCTGAACGGCCGCCGTGGGCCCGCGCAGCATCACGGTCTCCAGACAATTCTCGTGGTCCAGATGCACGTGCATCGAGGACAGCACGAGGTCGTGGTGGTCGTGTTGCAGGCTGGTCAGGCGCTCGGCCAGATCGCGCGCGTGGTGGTTGTAGACGTAGCTCAGGGCGGCCACGCAGAACGGCGCCTCCTCGCGTTCCACACTCTGAGTGCTCAGCAGATCGCGCAGCAGGTCGCGCACCGCCTCCGAGCGGTTGCCGTAACCCTTGCTGCGGATGTGTTCGTCGAACTGACGCGCCAGTTCCTCATTGAGCGAGATGGTGAACCTTTCCATGCCTTCCCCTGAGCCAACGCCGGGTGCCTCGCCCCGGCGTAGTGCGTTTCTTGTAGCCGTCACATTTTGCGCGTAGCCTGCGTGAGAGGTTTTTTTTTATCTTCTCATTTCTTGCCCGCAGTGTTCAGCGAGGTGTCGGGCAGATGGCCCCGGCAAGAGGGCCGCATCATTGGAGACCATTCGCATGACATCCGGACGAGTTCGGGCGCCCGCGGGCGCCTGCGCCAGCGTCGTCGGTGGACTGTGCCTGCTCATGGGAGGCAGCGCGCCGGCGCAGGCCCACCAGGAGGTGGCCGCCCCGACCGTGCACGTGATCGGCCATTACGAGACCGGCATCGGCACCTCGGATGCAGCGAGCGAAGGCGGCGTGACCGCGAAGCGCATCGAGACGCGCCCCTTGCTGCGCACCGGCGAGGTCATAGAACTCATCCCCGGGATGATCGTCACCCAGCACAGTGGCGATGGCAAGGCGAACCAGTACTTCCTGCGCGGCTACAACCTCGACCACGGCACCGATTTCGCGATCTGGGTCGACGGCATGCCGGTCAACAAGCCCACCCATGGTCACGGACAGGGCTATGCCGACATCAACTTCCTGATCCCGGAACTGGTCTCCAAGGTCGGCTTCCGCAAGGGGCCCTATTTCGCCGAGGAGGGCGATTTCTCCAGCGCCGGTGTGGCCCGCATCCGCTATTTCGACCGCTTGCCGCAGGCGCTGGGGTCCATCACCCTGGGGTCCAATCACTTCCTGCGCGGCGTGGTGGCCAATTCCGTCGATGCCGGGCCGGGGAGCCTGACCTACGCCCTGGAGGGCGTCAGCAACGACGGTCCTTGGGACCTGCCCCAGGACCTGCGCAAGTTCAATGGCGTGCTGCGGTATGTGCAGGGGGGCGAGGCCGAGGGTTTCAGCCTCACGCTCATGGGCTATGACTCGAAGTGGAACGCGACCGACCAGATCCCTCGGCGGGCAGTGGACGCCGGCCTCATCGGCCTGTACGGCAACGTCGACCCCACGGATGGCGGACGCTCCTCGCGCTACAGCCTGTCGTTCTCGGGGCGACATCCGCTGGGCAGCGGCACGGCATCCGTGGATGCCTACCTGATCAGCTACTCGATGGACCTGTGGTCCAATTTCACCTACTTCCTGGACAACCCGCTGCGCGGCGACCAGTTCCAGCAGTCCGACCGGCGCACCGTGCTGGGCATCAATCCCAGTCACGCCTTTCCCACCCGACTGTTCGGACGTGACGGGGTGACGACGGTGGGGCTGCAGTCCCGGCACGACGCGATCGGTCGCGTGGGTCTGTACAGCAGCGAGGCGCGTCAGGTCTATGACACCACCCGCCAGGACAAGGTGGGGCAGACCAGTCTCGGCCTGTACGCCCAGAACTCGACCCAGTGGCTGCCATGGTTGCGCTCCCTGGTCGGCGCCCGCCTGGATCACTTCCGTTTCGATGTCGCCAGCAGCATCGCGGACAACTCCGGCACGCGGAATGAGAGCCTGGTGTCGCCAAAGGCCTCGCTGGTCTTCGGACCCTGGTACAAGACCGAGTATTTCATCAACGCGGGCGACGGCTTCCACAGCAACGATGCCCGAGGGACGGTGATCCGCTACGACCCACGCGACTTCCAGGCCGGCACCCTCACGCCGGTGCAGCGCGTGGATCCCCTGGTGCGCACCCGCGGGGCCGAAGTGGGTGTGCGCTCGGAGATCATTCCAGGCGTCCAGAGTTCGCTTGCACTGTGGATGCTGAAGCAGAATTCGGAACTTCTCTTCATCGGCGACGCTGGCACGACCGAGGCCAGCCGTCCGAGCCGCCGGCATGGCCTCGAGTGGATCACCTACGCGCGTCCCGCGGACTGGCTGTTGGTGGATGGCGAACTGTCGTTGACCAAAGCGCGCTTCGACGATGGGGATCCCGAGGGCGTTGGCCGGCACATCCCCGGCGCGCTCAACCGTGTGGCGACGCTCGGGTTCACGGTCGACCAGATGGGGCCCTGGTTCGGTGCCCTGCAGTTGCGCCATTTCGGTCCGCGGGCCCTGGTGGAGGACAACTCGACACGGTCCGCGAGCACCACGGTGACCAATCTGCGGTTGGGCTATCAGCTGGACCGCCATTTCCGGCTCCATGCGGACATCCTCAACCTGTTCAACAGTCGCCGGGACGACATCACCTACGCCTACGAGTCCTGCCTCAGGCAGGAGGTCGGCGTGAACCCGAGCTGTCCGGCCGGCGGCGGTGGCCCGGGGGTGTTCGGGCAGCATTTCCATCCGGTGGAACGGCGTCAGATCCGCTTCACGCTGACGGGGCGTTTCTGAGGTAGGTCCCTCGCGCTGCGTCCGCCCGCGGGCGGGGCTTTGCTACCATCCGGCACTGGTGTGATCGAAGGGCGCAGGTGCATGAACATCCGACGAAGGCTGGCCGGGCTGGCGGTGGGGGTGTGCGGTCTGTCGATGATTGTCGCGACTGTCGCCCAGGCCGGTGCCTTGCCGGTCACGGCAGAAGGGCGGGTCGTCAGCCTTGCCCCGGTCATACAGCAGGTCACGCCGGCGGTGGTCAACATCGCCGTGCTCGCCGGCGGCGACAGCGCCGAGAACCCGCTGCTGCGCGACCCCTTCTTCCGCCGTTTCTTCGAGCTGCCCCAGCGGCAGCGACCCCAGGCCAGCGCCGGTTCGGGCGTGATCGTCGACGCCCAGAAAGGCTTCGTCATCACGAATCATCACGTGATCAAGAACGCCCGCGAGATCATGGTGACCCTGAAGGACCGGCGCCAGTTTCCCGCCAGGCTGGTGGGCGCGGACGCTGGCACGGACATCGCCCTGTTGCAGATCCAGCCGGACGCGCTGACAGCACTGCCCTTCGGCGATTCCGATGCCCTGTCGGTGGGCGATTTCGTGCTCGCCATCGGCAACCCTTTTGGCATCGGCCAGACGGTGACATCGGGCATCGTCAGCGCGCTCGGGCGTTCCGGTCTCAACATCGAGGGCTACGAGGACTTCATCCAGACAGATGCTTCCATCAATCCCGGCAACT
>JBILUV010000244.1:0-5449 GCA_044370825.1 Burkholderiales bacterium
CGGCGACTTCCCTCTTCGGTGGACCCACTCTTGTGCGATACGTACCTGAAATGGGCCGCCTAAAAGTTGGCGGATGAGAGAGTCACGCCAGCTGGGCCCGTACATCGAACAGTCGCCTTTGTCGGTCCTGCTGCTTCCTCTGTCAACCCTGATTCCCCGAACTCGGAAAGCAAACAGTTCCCGGATGGGGCCCCGTGTCGTTCAACACGGCATCCATTCCAGGCGGAGCCCACAGCAGGTTCAGCCATCTGTCGATCTGCCCTCGTATCGGCTTTCCCCGCTCGTCCCGCTCAACATGGTGCAGCCACACGGTGCCATCTGAAGCTTCGACACGGAAGACGTCGGGGTCAATCAGTCCAAAGCGAACCAGCCTTCTATCCATGACCGGGATCGTCGCCAGATGACCGATCTGTCGCAATCCCCCATTTGGGGGGTCTACGCGAACACAGGTGGCCCAGGTTCGTCATCCGCCCCAGGCTCACGCTCCCACTGGCTGCATCCATCCTTCGGCGTAGCCCGGACTTTGGCTGACCCAGGCGCTCCACACCCGGCTGCAGTTCCTCCGAACAGCATCCTGCCAAAGTGGACGCAATGCCAGCAGGGCCGGTGATCTGCGCGCCAGGGACTGAAGTGACCAATGAACTCCATGCCGCCCATCATGGGGTGGCAGTGGCTCAGGCGGTGATGCTGAGCCTGAGTCGCGCCGAATCTCGACCCTTAGACGACCCAAATGTTGTCACCACGGCGTTGTCGAACTACGACCATGGTTCTGGGTCAATAGGCTGCTCGTGCCGGCCCGTGTCCGTCCCGCTTCACGTCGCTGAAACCTCTGCCCCATCGACGCAAAAAATCATGGGCAGGCCAGAGGTAGAGGCCAGTGCTTCGGCAGTTACGCGAGCTTCGAAGGAGTCCTGCGTTTCGGTAGCGCCGCGGGTGATGGTCCTGCCGCCGTGAAGGGAGTACGCGCTGGGCACGAACACGCGCCCGGGCCGAGTCATCGGCACGATGCGAATGACGAATCTCTCCCGCGGGGGCACGTAGATGTCTTCGAGCGCATCGATGCGCCGATCAAGCTTTGGCATTTGCGCGCTCCTCCAATGCCGCCACGCGGGCAGCCAGTTCGTCGGTCTCGATCAGTTTGGCCATGGTCGACAGGCCAGCCAGCAGCGTTGAGGCTTGAGATGGCGCCAGCTCGCCAGCCGCGACTGCTGCAAGGAGGGCACGGCCCTGATGGGCGAGCGGTGCGTCGGCGGTCATGTTGAGGGTAACGGGACGCTCCTCCGGGCGCAGCGCCGGGATGACCCGCTCCACGAGTAGACGCGCGGCGCCAGGGTCACCGTCCAGGGCGCGATCGACCATCGCCTTGACGATGCCCGGCACCGCCTCGTTGATCTGCTCGCGCAACGTGGCCACCTTGCCCGTTCCCGGCGCACGGCCCTTCGGATTGCCGCTGACACCCGGCCGCCATGAAGTGGAGTTCGCTTTTGGCATCGCCTGCACCTTCCCTGCTGAATCAGGCCCCGCACCGAGAGGCCGCAAACAGGCCTACGCTGCCGCAAGCGCCGCGATCAGCACACTGCAAGGCCACAACCCTGTCCAACGGCCCGAGAGCCACCACCACGTCGCGCAGGCTGCGCGCAACGAAGGCCACGCCGCCAGCGGCAGCCACCCGGGTGAGCACGACCTTCTGCTCCGGGCGCAACCGGCCATGAGGCCCCTTCACCTCGACGGCCAGCAGCCGACCGTCGTGTAGCTGGCTCACCCACCAGCAGTCCAGGCAACATCGCTGCCGGTTAGCCTCCGGTGCGCGAAGGAATTGACGGGCGCACGTCGCGCAGTGTCCTATCGCGCGCATCACTTGAACCCCCTCGCCGGTCGCTGGTCAGTCCGACCAGCGGAGCCACGCAAGGACTCGTCGGACTCGCGCCACTGGTTGACTGCCGGCCGCCAGCGCATACCGAAGGTGCCTTTGCGGTTCCCCCGGTGCTTGTCGACCTTCACACCAACGAGACGGTCGCCATCCGACCCGTCGTCCTCTCGCACCGTCCACAGGAGCACGGCAGCGTCCAGGTCCTGCTCAATGGCACCGGAGTCCCTAAGGTCGGCCATCTGGGGCTCCTTGTCGAGGCGCCGCTCGACCTCCCGGTTGAGCTGCGACAGCACGACCACCGAGACGTCCATCTCCAGGGCCAAGGCCTTCAGGCCCCGCGATATCTCCGCCACCTCGTCATTCGTGGACTTGCCGCGCAGCGTGCTAGTGCATAGCTGCAAGTAGTCGAGCGCGAGTACTTTCAAGCCCTTGATCTGCCGGGCCTTCGCTCGGATCTGCGCCAGCGTGAGCGCACCCTGATCGTCAATGTGCAGCGGGATCGTGCGCAGCGTCTCTGCCGCCTCGACCAGCCGGCCCCAGTCCTCGTTGTCGAATTTTCCGGTCTGGAGCCGAGTGTTGTCGATGTGGCCCGCTTCAGCAACCAGCAAGTCGGCGAGCTCCTGGGCCGGCATCTCCTGGCTGAGGAGTAACGCAGGGGCGCCCGCCTTCGCCACGTGCAGGAGCAATGTTCGGGCAAAGCTGGACTTGCCGACACCCGGTCGGGCTGCGATGCCGTATAGCTTCCCAGGCCGCAGACCGCCAGTCAGGATGCGATCAAGCGGGCCGATGCCTGTCGCAAGCGCCGCTTTTTCACGACCCTCCGCCACAGCTTCGTATCGCTCAAGTGCCACACGCAGGAGGTCGCCTGCACGCTGGGGCGCCCGACGCTGCACCCCACGCTCGAGTGCCACGAGGCTCGCCGTGATGCGGTCGAGTTTCTCGGCAGCTGTCCCTGGCCCTCGGGCGATGGCCAGCGCGCCGTCCACCTCGGCAAGAAGGCGGCGCTGCTCGCTCTTCTCGCGCACCACGCCGGCATACTGCCTGACGTGCGCCGCTGAGGGCACACACTCGGCGAGCGCATTGACGTACTCAAGGGTGAGCCCTGCGGACGCCAGCCCCGAATCGCGCAAGCGATCCCAAACCGTGATGGTGTCGGCCGGCTTGCCGGCGCCCACGAGTGCGGAGATCGCGGAGAACACGTGGCCGTGTCGAGCGTCGAAGAAGTCCGCGGCGCATAGCAGCTCCTCAGCCACAGTCATTGCAGTGTTGTCCAGCAAGAGAGCGCCTAGGACGGACTGCTCGGCCTCCAGGCTCCAGTTCAACGTGGTGGCCTCAGTCATGGTTCACCTCCTTGGGGGAGTGCTGTGCAGCGTCCCGCTCCCGCAGGGCCTGCGTGCCCGGGGTGGTCAGGCGAAACCCGCCGGCTGGGTCGGCATACCAGAGGTTCATCCAGTTCTCGCGGACCGCGCGGCGAAACACTGCCCGCCAGTCCGCGTACGTCTTTGTCGGCTGAATCTTGGTGTACCTGTGCTTGATGGCCAGCCACGCCAGTTCCAAGAAGTCGCTTGGCAAATCGATCCTGTCCGCGTAAGCGAAGATCGGGTCGCCAGGAGGCACCGCGTCGGCGCCGTCCAGTTCGGCGATCCACTCCCCTAACGTCACTTCCTTAGCCCCGACCTTCGCTCTGCGTTTCCCGGACTGGGATGCCAGGACAGGGGAAGGGGCGCGCGAAGCAACACCACCTGATAGTTCCTGATGGTTCCTTAATGGTTTGGCTGCACTGGATTGCAGGGGTTCGCGGCATTCCTTTGCAGCCCCCCCGACATCGGAATGCACCCCTGCAAGTCTTTGCACCCCTGCAAGTCTTTGCACTCCCTTCGCCAAGACGATCCTGTACAAGTTGGCCCCGCGCGGCCCTGCGCCCGCCTCGACCTCGAGTTCACCGGACCTGCGCAGCGCAGCCAGAATGACCCGAGCATTCCGCGGCTTCATCCGGCACCGCGCGGCTAGCGTCGTAACGCTCGGATAGGCGCCACCACCATCGTCATGAGCATGGTCCGCGATCGCCAGAAGCATGAGCAACGCCGACCCGCTGTGCGTGGACTCGGCCCACACCCGTCTTGTTACTACGCCGCTCATGGCCGCACCCGCGATCTTGCGGACCAAGCCGCGCGCCTGATCACGAGGTGCGCGAAGAGCGAGGCCCATTTGGCGCACGTCGAGCAGGGCGCTCCTTCCTGCGAGCACCGGCAGGCCGCCTCCACGAGCGACGGGGCGCGCGTAGGCCGTGTACGGCGCGCGCTCATGTTCGAGCCCCCGAAACAATGTCGGCGAAGGTCTCGACCTCGTCGACCGAGGCGAGCGTGCGCGAGTTGCCCCAGGCAGACACCAAGAACATCGTCTCGCCGCCCTGGGCACCGACTACGTGCAGCGTGTGGCCCCGGAGGGCGAGGCGGGCGCGTACCGTGTCGATCCGCTTCGCTGCGGCCAGCATGGCAACATCACGCTCGACTTCTTCCCTCTGCCCCCCGACGCCCGCTCCGCTCCCCAGCACGCGGGCGTCATCATTTGCGGGCGCGCTCGCCCCCGGCGCCTCGGCGCCGTCGTTGGCAGTGGTGGGCATCGATCAACCCTCCACCTGCGCGCGGACCGCGAACCTGCCGTTGCGGCGAGGGTGTGCGGGCGCGGGCGGCGGCGGGTGCGCGGCGACGCTCCCGGCCGCGCTCAGCTGCGGTTCAAACCGCGCGGCCATCCACTCGTCCACGGCTTGCTTCGACCAGACGGCTATGCCGCCGATCTTGACGGGCGCGGGGAACTTGTCGCGACCGATCAGGCGCCATAGCGTTGGCCCGCTGACGTTCGTGAGTCCGCGCGTGCGGGGCCGGGGTTTGACAAGCCCGCGGCCCTTCGCGCGATTTCGGGCCGCCTGCTCTTCGGTGACCTCGGGGCGATTCGCGAGTTGTTCGAAGCGGTAGAAGCCGGCCTTGCCGCCGGATGTGAACGTGCTCATGCAACACCTCAATGGGTTGTTGCCACGAAGCAGGTGCGCGCCGCCGCAGGGGCGTCCAGGCATCCTGCCCCTCGTGCACGTCCTGCGCAGTCCGGCGGATTGCCGCAGCGTATCACCGCGGTGCCCTAAGTCTACACAAGATGCGGGAGCGCTCGCCGCGCCTCAGCGTAAACACAGGGCCTGTTGGCGTGTCGTGGCTGGAACCGGGGGCCCGGAGCTCGCTGACGAGTCGGACCGCCCACCTCGGTGGCTTAAGGTGCAGTCGCCCGGCTGCTGGTCCATAACATGACCACAGGTCTACGCGAATCGACTCAGCAGAGGTTGCGGTCGCCACGACCTGGGGTGCGGGGCCTGTACATCCAGCCGGAACCAAGCGCGCCAGGGATGGTGGGTCTGTTGCTGGGTGCGTCGGTCTGATCGGCCGGAAACCCGCATGAATCCTAGCGATCTGGCGGAGGGAGCGGGATTCGAACCCGCGGTGGGCTGTTAACCCACACACGCTTTCCAGGCGTGCGACTTAAACCACTCATCCATCCCTCCGCAGGGATGTCAGCGAAGGCGCCTGGGAG
>JBILUV010000125.1:0-9895 GCA_044370825.1 Burkholderiales bacterium
CGGTGAGTCTGATCCAGCCGATCGCGATGGAAGAGGGTCTGCGTTTTGCGATCCGCGAAGGTGGCCGCACGGTGGGTGCCGGCGTCGTCGCGAAGATCATCGAGTAAGGGGTACAGGCCAGTAGCTCAATTGGCAGAGCGTCGGTCTCCAAAACCGAAGGTTGGGGGTTCGAGACCCTCCTGGCCTGCCATTCCGACCCGCCCGACCATTGTGGTCGGGCGTCGGTGCATGATTCTCCGGTAGTTTTTACAATGGACAAGCTCAAGCTCGCGGTTTCGGTTCTGCTGGTGGTGGCAGGAGTCGCGGGCTATTACGCCCTGAGCGACAGCATGCTGATCGCCCGGATCGCATGTGTCGTGGCTGGTGTGCTTGCCGCCACCGCCGTTGCCTGGACGTCGGCTCCAGGGAGGGCGTTTCACGCTTTCGCCCAGGAGTCTGTGGCGGAGACGCGGAAGGTGGTCTGGCCGACGCGCAAGGAGACGGTGCAGACGACCGGGATCGTCATGGTATTCGTTGTCGTGATGGCCGTTTTCCTCTGGGTGGTCGATGGTTCGCTGGTGTGGGTGGTTCGCGCAATGATGGGGCGGGGTGATTGATGGCTAAGCGTTGGTACGTCGTCCACGCCTATTCGGGCTTCGAGAAGAACGTGCACAAAGCCCTGCTCGACCGAATCGAGCGTGCGGGCATGCAGGAGCAGTTCGGCCAGATCCTCGTGCCGGTTGAGGAGGTGGTGGAGATGAAGGCCGGACAAAAGAGCATCTCAGAGCGTAAGTTTTTCCCGGGGTACGTGCTGGTCGAAATGGAGATGACCGACGAATCCTGGCATCTGGTGAAGAACACGCCCAAAGTGACCGGTTTTGTCGGCGGAAGCGCCCACAAGCCCACGCCCATATCGGAGCGGGAAGTCCAGGCCATCCTGCAGCAGATCCAGGAGGGTGTGGAAAAGCCCAAGCCCAAGGTTCTGTTCGAGCCGGGCGAGTCGGTTCGAGTCAAGGACGGTCCTTTCACCGATTTTCACGGCACGGTGGAAGAGGTCAATTACGACAAGAGCAAGCTGCGTGTTTCCGTCTCCATTTTTGGTCGGGCGACCCCGGTCGAACTGGAGTTCGGGCAGGTGGAGAAATCCTGATTTTTCGCCCCCATCTGGGTGGGGCGGGCCGTTAAGTGGCGGGGCGGTTCCTGGCAGCCTGCCCGAACCCGTCGTATGTCTCCAGCAGGCTGCAGTATCGGGGAGCCACGGTATCTTCCGCCGGCGCTTGGACCCGCATGAGGAAACGTCATGGCAAAGAAAGTCATTGGCTACATAAAGCTACAGGTGCCAGCCGGGAAAGCGAATCCCTCGCCTCCCATTGGCCCCGCGCTGGGTCAGCGCGGACTTAACATCATGGAGTTCTGCAAGGCCTTCAATGCCCAGACGCAGGGCATGGAGGTGGGTCTGCCGATCCCGGTGGTGATCACTGCGTTCGCGGACAAGAGCTTCACCTTCATCATGAAGACGCCGCCCGCGACGGTCCTCATCAAAAAGGCCGCGGGCGTCACGAAGGGTTCTCCGAAACCTCACACGGACAAGGTTGGGAAACTGACCCGCGCGCAGGCTGAGGAAATCGCGAAAGCCAAGATGCCGGACCTGACGGCTGCCGATCTGGAGGCCGCGCTCAGGACCATCGCCGGTAGTGCCCGCAGCATGGGCGTTGAAGTGGAGGGCATTTGACATGGCGAAGATTTCGAAGCGCGCCAAGGCGCTCCGCGCCACCGTGGATCGCTTGAAGCTGTATTCCGTCGACGACGCGATCAACCTGGTCAAGCAGAACGCAACGGCCAAGTTCAACGAGTCTGTCGACGTCGCCATCAATCTCGGTGTCGATGCCAAGAAGTCCGATCAGATCGTGCGCGGCTCTGTGGTGTTGCCCCGTGGCACCGGCAAGAGCGTCCGCGTCGCCGTTTTCGCCCAGGGTGAAGCGGCCAAGGCGGCTCAGGCGGCCGGCGCAGAACTCGTCGGCATGGAGGACATCGCCGAACAGGTGAAGGCGGGCAACATCGCCTTCGACATCTGCATCGCAGCCCCGGACGCCATGCGGGTGGTCGGCCAGCTCGGGCAGATTCTCGGCCCCAGGGGTCTCATGCCGAACCCCAAGGTCGGGACGGTGACGCCGAATGTCGCGGAAGCCGTGCGGAACGCCAAGGCAGGACAGGTTCAGTACCGTACCGACAAGGCGGGTATCGTGCAGTGCACCATCGGTCGTGCGTCCTTCGAGCCTGTGGCCCTGAGGGAGAATCTGGTCGCCTTGATAGACGCGCTCAACAAGGCCAGACCTGCGGCTGCCAAGGGTGTTTATCTCAGGAAGATCTCGCTGACGAGCACCATGGGTGTCGGTGTGCGCGTGGATCAGTCCAGCCTGCAGGCACAGGCCTGAGGCAGTTGAGGTGCGCGCCGAACGCGGCGCGGGAATGAACTTTCGGGCCGCACTTCATCACCAGGTGGTGTGCGGCACGTCAAAGACCGTAGGAGCATGGTTGGCTTAATCGCCGTTCGCCCAACCGGGGTGTCATCGTTGGTGGTGACATCACGGGGATGTGTCGGTGTCCTACGCAGACGGTGTGCCCGAAGCGGGATGTGATCGGGGTGGCTAGGCGCATTGCCGTGACTACCCGGGCAGCAAGCCTGATCGAAGGTCGCCGTGACTGGCTGCCGACGTCGTATGGATTCAGGTCCGGACCGACCGTCGGTTTCATGTGACAAGCGCAAGGAGGAAAGACCTTGGGTCTGAATCTGGAGCAGAAAAAAGCGGTCGTGGCCGAGGTCGGTGCGAATGTCGCAACGGCCCAGACCATCGTGCTTGCCGAGTACCGCGGCCTCGGTGTGGGCGACATGACGAAGTTGCGTGCCAAGGCACGTCAGTCTGGCGTCTATTTCCGCGTGCTGCGTAATACGCTCGCCCGCCGCGCCGTGGCGGGGACGCCTTTTGCCGGACTGGCCGACCGAATGACCGGCCCGTTGGCGTATGGGATGTCCACCGATCCGGTGGCAGCGGCGAAGGTGATGCACGAGTACGCCAAAGCGAACGACAAGTTCGTGATTCGCGGCGGGGCGATGCCGAACGTGGTGATGGAGGCGGCCCAGGTGGCCGCCCTGGCCACGATGCCGAGCCGCGAGGAGTTGCTGGCCAGATTGCTGGGCACGATGCAGGCGCCTATCTCGACGTTCGTCCGCACCTTGAACGAGGTGCCTGGGCGTTTCGTCAGGACCCTGGCTGCTGTACGCGACCAGAAGGCCGAGCAGACGGCGTGACGTTTCCGGTTTAGCACTGCACGACCAACACCAACCGGCGGACAACCGCCGGGAATCGAATCAGGAGCATATAGATCATGGCACTGTCCCAAAACGAAATCCTCGACGCCATCGCCGGCATGACCGTTCTGGAGCTGTCGGAACTCATCAAGGTCATGGAAGAGAAGTTCGGTGTCTCCGCCGCGGCTGCCGCTGTTGCGGTTGCCGCCCCCGCTGGGGGTGGCGCAGCCGCCCCGGCCGCCGAGGAGAAGACTGAATTCACGGTCGTTCTCGCCAAGGTCGGCGACAACAAGGTCAACGTCATCAAGGTGGTGCGCGAAATCACCGGCCTGGGTCTGAAGGAAGCCAAGGACCTGGTCGATGGCGCGCCGAAGCCTGTGAAGGAAGCCGTTCCCAAGGCCGAGGCCGAAGCCATCGCCAAGAAACTGACCGACGCCGGTGCTACCGCGGAAGTCAAGTAACTGAAGACGGCGAAGCAGTGACCAGACTGGCTGGCGGGAGACCGCCGGCCTGTCTGTACTTGTCGAGAACAGCAGTCATCACACAGCCGGCGTCTCAACGCTATCCCTTCTTTCCGCGCCCCAAGGGGCGTCGGAAGGCTGTGCCATGCCTGTTGTACCCACACGGCCCTGCCGTGTCCCTCAACTGTCCAGTGGGGTGACCATGAGCTATACCTTCACCGAGAAGAAACGGATCCGGAAGAGCTTCGCCAAGCGCGATGTCGTGCAGGAGGTGCCTTATCTCCTCGCCACCCAGATCGAGTCTTACGCCCAATTCCTGCAGGCGGACGCGCCTGCCGATGCCCGGAAGAATCAGGGGCTCCAAGCGGCGTTCACCTCGATCTTCCCGATCGCCTCGCACTCGGGGAACGCCCGTCTTGACTACGTCAGCTTCCAGTTGGGAACGCCGCCGTTCGATGTCAAGGAATGCCAGCAGCGCGGGCTCACCTTTGCCGCTCCGTTGCGCGCCAGGGTGCGGCTCACGATCATGGACAAGGAGGCGCCCAAGCCCACGGTCAAGGAAGTGAAGGAGCAGGAGGTCTACATGGGCGAGATCCCGCTCATGACCGACACCGGCTCCTTCATCATCAACGGTACCGAGCGCGTCATCGTCTCCCAGTTGCATCGCTCACCCGGCGTGTTCTTCGAGCATGATCGCGGGAAGACGCACAGCTCCGGCAAGCTGCTGTTCTCGGCACGCATCATCCCCTATCGTGGCTCCTGGCTGGATTTCGAGTTCGATCCGAAGGATCACCTGTATTTCCGTGTCGACCGTCGCCGGAAGATGCCCGTCACCATTCTGCTCAAGTCCATCGGCATGACGCCGGAGCAGATCCTGCGCGAGTTCTTCGACTTCGATACGTTTCACCTGTCACCCGAACGCATCGAGTTCGAGATCGTCCCGGAGCGGTTGCGGGGGGAGATCGCGCGGTTCGACATCGTCACGCCGCAGGGCAAGGGGATCGTCCAGAAGGACAAACGCATCACAGCCCGGCATGTCCGGGAGATTGAGCAGGCCGGGGTCACACGCGTCACCGTAGGGGATGATTTCCTGGCCGGCCGCGTGCTGGCCCGTAACGTGGTAAACGCGGATACTGGGGAGATCCTCGGGCAGGCAAATGAGGAACTCACCCCCGAGTCGATCGCCAAGCTGGCGGCCAATGGCGTCACCGACATCCAGGTGATTTATACGAACGATCTTGACCAGGGCGCCTATATCGCCCAGACGCTGCGGGTGGACGAAAGTGTCGACCAGATGAGCGCTCAGGTGGCGATCTACCGCATGATGCGCCCCGGCGAGCCGCCTACGGAAGACGCGGTTCGGACCCTGTTCCACGGCTTGTTCTACTCCGAAGAGCGTTACGACCTGTCCGCGGTCGGTCGGATGAAATTCAACCGGCGGGTCGGTCGTGATGAACTGCTCGGCTCAGGCACCCTGTCCAACGAGGACATCATCGCCGTCATCCGCATCCTCGTGGAACTGCGCAACGGGCGCGGCGAGATTGACGACATCGATCACCTCGGGAACCGCCGCGTGCGTTCGGTGGGCGAACTCGCGGAGAACCAGTTCCGCGCTGGACTGGTGCGGGTGGAGCGGGCGGTCAAGGAGCGCCTGTCCCAGGCCGAGTCGGAAAACCTCATGCCGCACGACCTGATCAACGCCAAGCCGGTCAGCGCCGCGGTGCGGGAGTTCTTCGGTTCCAGCCAGCTCTCCCAGTTCATGGACCAGACCAATCCGCTGTCCGAGGTTACCCACAAACGGCGCGTCTCCGCGCTCGGACCGGGCGGCCTCACCCGGGAGCGCGCGGGCTTCGAGGTCCGGGACGTTCATCCGACGCACTATGGCCGCGTCTGCCCGATCGAGACCCCGGAGGGTCCGAACATCGGCCTCATCAACTCGCTGGCCCTCTATGCCCGCACCAACGAGTATGGTTTCCTCGAGACGCCCTACCGGGTGGTGACGGACCGGCGGGTCACCGACGAGATCCACTTCCTGTCCGCAATCGAGGAAGGCCACTACATCATTGCGCAGGCCAATGCGACCGTGGATGCCCAGGCCCGGTTGGTGGACGAACTGGTCTCGTGCCGCAATCACAATGAATTCGCCCTGGCCACGCCAGACAAGGTCCAGTACATGGACGTGGCGCCTTCGCAGATTGTATCGGTGGCGGCCTCGCTCATTCCGTTCCTCGAGCACGACGACGCAAACCGCGCCTTGATGGGCTCGAACATGCAGCGTCAGGCCGTGCCTTGCCTGCGTGCCGAGAAGCCCTTGGTGGGTACCGGCATCGAGCGTACCGTGGCGGTCGACTCCGGCACGGCGGTGCAGGCGCGGCGCGGAGGTGTGGTCGACTACGTCGATGCCAGCCGGATCGTTGTGCGCGTTCACGACGAGGAAGCTCTCGCCGGAGAAGTCGGCGTGGACATCTACAACCTTACGAAATACACGCGCTCCAACCAGAACACGAACATCAACCAGCGGCCGGTGGTGCGGGCCGGTGACGTGATCGCGCGTGGCGATGTCATCGCCGACGGTGCCTCCACCGACATGGGTGAGCTCGCCCTCGGGCAGAACCTGCTGGTGGCGTTCATGCCCTGGAACGGCTACAACTTCGAGGACTCCATCCTCATATCCGAGCGTGTTGTTGCCCACGACCGCTTCACCTCGATCCACATCGAGGAGTTGTCAGTGGTGGCGCGCGACACCAAGCTCGGACCCGAGGAGATCACGCGGGACATCTCCAACCTGTCCGAGGCACAGTTGGCTCGTCTGGACGAGTCCGGGATCGTCTACATCGGAGCCGAGGTCGAGTCTGGCGACGTTCTGGTCGGCAAGGTCACTCCCAAGGGCGAAACGCAGCTGACCCCCGAGGAAAAGCTGCTTCGGGCGATTTTCGGCGAGAAGGCCTCCGACGTGAAGGACACCAGCCTGCGGGTGCCCTCGGGCATGTCAGGTACCGTCATCGACGTGCAGGTCTTCACCCGCGAGGGTATCGAGCGAGACAAGCGCGCGCAGCAGATCATCGACGACGAGCTGAAGCGCTATCGCACCGACCTGCACGACCAGCTGCGTATTGTCGAGGCGGACGCCTTCTCCCGCATCGGACGCCTGTTGGTCGGGAAGGTTGCCAACGGCGGTCCCAAGAAGCTGGCCAAGGGTATGAAGATCGCTCAGGCCTATCTCGACGAGCTCGATCGGTTTTCTTGGTTCGACATCCGCCTCGCGGACGACGATGCCCAGGCGCAGCTCGAGCAGCTCAAGGACGGTATCGCCCAGAAGCGTACTGAATTCGATGCTGCGTTCGAGGAGAAGAAGCGCAAGCTGACCAGCGGCGACGAGTTGCCGCCTGGCGTTCAAAAGATGGTTAAGGTGTATCTTGCGGTCAAACGTCGTCTGCAGCCCGGGGACAAGATGGCGGGGCGACATGGCAACAAGGGTGTCATTTCCAAGATCGTGCCGATCGAGGACATGCCGCACACCGCAGACGGGATGCCGATGGATATCGTCCTGAATCCGCTGGGTGTGCCATCGCGGATGAACGTCGGCCAGATCCTGGAGACGCACCTCGGCTGGGCCGCGAAGGGTCTGGGCCATCGCATCGATGCGATGCTGAAGGCCCAGGCCAAGGTCGCGGACCTGCGCAAGATGCTGGAGGCCATCTACAACTCCAACGGTCATCGCGAGGATGTCGCGTCCCTCACCGATGTCGAGGTGACGGAGCTGTGCCGCAACCTTTGCAACGGCGTCCCGTTCGCGACGCCGGTGTTCGACGGGGCGACCGAGGCGGAGATCAAGGCCATGCTGGCGCTCGCCGGGCTGCCGCAGTCCGGACAGATCACGCTGTACGACGGGCGGACCGGCGAATCCTTCGAGCGCCCGGTGACAGTCGGCTACATGCATATGCTGAAGCTGCATCACCTTGTGGACGACAAGATGCACGCACGTTCCACCGGGCCGTACTCGCTGGTCACCCAGCAGCCGCTCGGCGGCAAGGCGCAGTTTGGCGGTCAGCGCTTCGGCGAGATGGAGGTCTGGGCGCTCGAGGCGTACGGGGCGTCCTACACACTGCAGGAGATGCTTACCGTCAAGTCCGATGACGTCACGGGCCGCACCAAGGTGTACGAGAACATCGTCAAGGGGGAGCACAAGATCGACGCTGGCATGCCCGAGTCGTTCAATGTGCTGGTGAAGGAAATCCGGTCCCTGGCGATCGATATCGACCTCGATCGCTACTGAAGGAGGCGCGCATGAAAGCCCTACTCGATTTGTTCAAGCAGGTCACCCAGGAAGAGGAGTTCGACTCGATCAAGATCGGTCTTGCCTCACCCGACAAGATCCGCTCCTGGTCGTACGGCGAGGTGAAGAAGCCCGAGACGATCAACTACCGCACCTTCAAGCCCGAGCGCGACGGCCTGTTCTGCGCCAAGATATTCGGCCCGGTCAAGGACTACGAGTGCCTTTGCGGCAAGTACAAGCGACTCAAGCACCGTGGTGTGATCTGCGAGAAGTGCGGTGTCGAGGTCACTTTGTCCAAGGTGCGTCGCGAGCGCATGGGACATATCGAGCTCGCCAGCCCTGTGGCTCATATCTGGTTCCTCAAGTCCCTGCCTTCCCGCCTCGGGATGGTGCTCGACATGACGCTGCGCGACATCGAGCGCGTGTTGTACTTCGAGGCTTATGTCGTGACTCATCCTGGCATGACCCCGCTTCAGGCTGGTCAGTTGCTTACCGAGGATGACTACCTCACCAAGGTCGAGGAGTACGGCGACGAGTTCTCCGCGGCCATGGGTGCTGAGGGTGTACGTGCCCTGCTTCGCAGCCTCGATCTCAGCCGTGAGATCGATCGCCTGCGGAAGGATCTCGCCGCCACCGATTCAGAGACCAAGATCAAGAAGATCGCCAAGCGTCTCAAGGTTCTGGAGGCGTTCCAGAAGTCAGGCATCAAGCCCGAGTGGATGGTCATGGAAGTGCTGCCGGTTTTGCCGCCGGAGCTGCGGCCGCTGGTGCCGCTGGATGGCGGTCGATTCGCGACCTCCGACCTGAACGACCTATACCGTCGCGTCATCAACCGCAACAACCGGTTGAAGCGGCTGCTCGAACTGAAGGCCCCCGAGATCATTGTGCGCAACGAGAAGCGCATGTTGCAGGAGGCGGTCGATTCGCTGCTCGACAACGGCCGCCGCGGGAAGGCCATGACCGGTGCCAACAAGCGACCGCTCAAGTCCCTTGCCGACATGATCAAGGGCAAGGGGGGGCGCTTCCGCCAGAACCTGCTCGGCAAGCGGGTCGACTACTCGGGGCGTTCGGTCATCGTGGTCGGTCCGCAGCTCAAGCTGCACCAGTGCGGACTACCCAAGAAGATGGCCCTTGAGCTTTTCAAGCCCTTCATCTTTCACAAACTCGAGATTCTCGGTCTGGCGACCACCATCAAGGCTGCGAAGCGACTGGTCGAGGCCGAAGTGCCCGAGGTTTGGGACATTCTCGAAGAGGTGATTCGCGAGCATCCGGTGCTGCTCAACCGCGCACCGACCCTGCACCGTCTGGGCATCCAGGCCTTCGAGCCGGTGCTGATCGAGGGCAAGGCGATCCAGCTGCATCCTCTGGTCTGCGCCGCCTTCAATGCCGACTTCGACGGTGACCAGATGGCGGTACACGTGCCCCTGTCGCTCGAGGCGCAGATGGAGGCACGTACCCTGATGCTGTCCTCCAACAATGTGCTGTCACCCGCCAACGGTGATCCGATCATCGTTCCGTCCCAGGACATTGTGCTCGGCCTGTACTACGTGACGCGCGAGAAGGTCCAGGCGCGTGGCGAGGGCATGGCGTTCCCCGACGTGTCGGAGGTCGCCCGCGCCTACGAAACGCGGCAGGTGGACGTCAACGCCCGCATCCGTGTACGGATCCGGGAGCAGGAGTGGGCCGAGGACGGTTCCCTGCGCGACAAGTTGACGCGCTACGAGACCACGGTCGGACGGGCCCTGCTGTCCGAGATCCTGCCCCCGGGTCTGCCCTTCAGCACGATCAACAAGGCGCTCAAGAAGAAAGAGATATCCCGCCTGATCAACGCGGCCTTCCGCCGCTGCGGTCTGCGCGAAACGGTGATCT
>JBILUV010000356.1:0-3408 GCA_044370825.1 Burkholderiales bacterium
CCGCGCGGGGGTGTCGATCTGCGTCGATGACATGCGTGTGCCGCCCCAGAAAGACGAGATCATCGCTGACGCCGAAAAAGAGGTCCAGGAGATCGAGGCGCAGTACACGTCCGGTCTGGTCACCCAGGGCGAGCGCTACAACAAGGTCGTGGACATCTGGGGGCGCGCCGGCGACATGGTCGCCAAGGCGATGATGGAGCAGCTCGGCAGCGAGCCGGTGATGGCAGCCGGGGAGGATGGCAGACTCGTTCAGATGAATGACGCCAGCGGCAAGCCCATGTTTCAGGAGTCCTTCAACTCCATCTACATGATGGCGGACTCCGGGGCCCGTGGCTCGGCCGCGCAGATCCGCCAGCTCGCTGGCATGCGCGGCTTGATGGCCAAGCCGGACGGATCCATCATCGAAACGCCCATCACCACGAACTTCCGCGAAGGTCTCAACGTCCTGCAGTACTTCATTTCCACGCACGGCGCCCGGAAAGGACTGGCGGACACGGCGCTGAAGACGGCCAACTCAGGATATCTGACGCGTCGTCTGGTGGACGTCACCCAGGACCTCGTTGTTACCGAGGTGGATTGCGGGACGACGGACGGCGTCGCGATGAAGGCGCTGGTCGAGGGGGGCGAGGTGGTGGAAGCCCTGCGGGAGCGCATCCTCGGTCGCGTCGCAGCCGTGGACCTCGAGCACCCCGAGTCCGGTGAGACCATCATCGAAGCCGGTTCGCTGCTCGACGAGGAAGCCGTCGATACCATCGAGAGCCTGGGCATCGATGAGGTCAAGGTGCGAACACCGCTCACCTGTGCAACCCGTTACGGATTGTGCGCGAAGTGCTATGGCCGGGACCTCGGCCGGGGCTCCCTCGTCAATGTCGGAGAGGCGGTGGGCGTCATTGCGGCGCAGTCCATCGGCGAGCCAGGCACCCAGCTTACGATGCGTACGTTCCACATCGGCGGTGCGGCATCGCGAACCGCGGTGGCCAGCCAGATCGAGAGCAAGTCAAACGGCACGGTGCGTTTCTCCGCGCTGATGCGATGCGTGACCAACGTGCGCGACGAACAGGTGGCCATCACCCGTTCCGGCGAAGTGGTCATCCTTGACGACAACGGTCGCGAGCGCGAGCGCCACAAGGTGCCGTACGGAGCGACCGTCCTTTTCCAGGACGGCGCGCGCGTAAAGGCTGGTGCGATTCTGGCCACCTGGGATCCCCACACACGCCCGATCATCACCGAGTATGCGGGCAGGGTTCGTTTCGAGAACGTGGAGGAAGGCGCCACCGTCGCCAAGCAGATCGACGAGGTGACCGGCCTTTCGACCCTGGTGGTGATAGATCCGAAGCGTCGCGGCAGCGCTCAGGCCAAGGGCGTGCGCCCGCAGGTCAAGCTGCTCGACGATAGCGGCGCCGACCTCCGGCTGCCGACGACAGATCAACCTGTGGTCTACACGTTCCAGATCCACTCCATCATCACGGTCAAGGACGGCCAGCAGGTCGGCGTGGGTGAGGTGCTGGCGCGGATTCCCCAGGAGTCCGCGAAGACCAAGGACATCACCGGTGGTCTGCCACGCGTTGCCGAGCTGTTCGAGGCGCGCTCTCCCAAGGACGCGGCCGTGCTGGCCGAGGTCACCGGAACGGTATCGTTCGGCAAGGACACCAAGGGCAAGCAGCGCCTGATCATCACGGATCTCGACGGCATCGCTCACGAATTCCTGATCCCGAAGGACAAGCACGTGCTGGTGCATGACGGGCAAGTCGTCAACCGCGGCGAAGAGATCGTCGAGGGAGATCCCGAGCCGCACGACATCCTCCGCCTGCGCGGCATGGAGGCGCTCGCGCGTTACATCACGGATGAGGTCCAGGAGGTGTACCGCTTGCAGGGGGTGCGTATCAATGACAAGCACATCGAGGTAATCGTCCGGCAGATGTTGCGTAGGGTGCAGATCGTCGACGCCGGCGACACCCGCTTCATCCCCGGCGAGCAGGTGGAACGTGCCGACGTTCTCGACGAGAACGATCGGGCCGTGGCCGAGGACAAACGTGCAGCGACCTACGAGTATGTCCTGCTCGGCATCACCAAGGCCTCCCTGTCCACCGACTCGTTCATTTCCGCCGCCTCTTTCCAGGAGACCACTCGTGTCCTGACCGAGGCCGCAATCATGGGCAAGAAGGACGACCTGCGAGGTCTTAAGGAGAATGTCATCGTCGGCCGTCTCATCCCCGCTGGTACCGGTCTGGCGTACCACAACACACGCAAGCGGGGTCACGAACTCACAGAGGATGAGGTTTTCCTCGCCGAGGGCGCCCCCCAGGAGGCTGCTGTGTCTCCGGACGACCAGCACGTGGCTTGACGCGGGCTGGGTCGCCTCGTAGAATCCGAAGTCTTTTTACCTCGGGCTGGGCTCGTTTTCGGCCCGCCACTCTGAAAGTCTCCGGGACGGCTCAATGGCCGTCCCGGCTTTTTGGACCTTGAGAAATGCCGACAATCAGTCAATTGGTGCGCAAGCCGCGTACACGCCAGCCCTCCAAGAGCAAGGTGCCAGCCCTCGCGGGATCGCCTCAACGCCGGGGAGTTTGTACCCGCGTATACACCACCACGCCAAAGAAGCCCAATTCTGCGCTGCGAAAGGTCGCCAAGGTTCGGTTGACCAACGGTTTCGAGGTCATCAGCTACATCGGTGGTGAGGGTCACAACCTGCAGGAACACTCGGTTGTCCTGATCCGCGGCGGTCGGGTGAAGGACCTTCCCGGGGTGCGATATCACATCGTTCGCGGCAGCCTCGACACACAGGGTGTCAAGGACCGCAAGCAGGGTCGGTCCAAGTACGGCGCCAAGCGTCCGAAGTGATTCGCCTGTCTTCAGTCAGTCAACGGAATTAGGAGCAAGCCATGCCGCGTCGTCGCGAAGTACAGCGCCGCGAAATCCTTCCCGATCCGAAGTTCGGGAGCCAGGATGTTTCGAAATTCATCAACGTCCTGATGTCGAGCGGCAAGAAGTCTGTCGCCGAAAGCATCATGTATCGTGCGCTGGACCAGATCGCCAAGAAAACCGGCAAGGACGCTCTCGAGGTGTTTACCCAGGCGTTGCAGAACGTCCGGCCCGTCGTCGAGGTGAAAAGTCGACGGGTGGGCGGAGCCAACTACCAGGTTCCCGTTGAAGTGCGGGCGGTACGCCGCACGGCGCTCGCTATGCGTTGGCTTCGGGAGGCCGCCCGCAAGCGCTCCGAAAAATCGATGGGCGCGCGGCTTGCCGGTGAATTGGCAGAGGCTTCCGAGGGTCGCGGTGGCGCGATGAAGAAGCGCGACGAAGTGCATCGGATGGCCGAAGCCAACAAGGCTTTCTCCCACTACAGATTCTGACCGGGCGTGGCCTGACGGCCGCTCCCAGCCTGGCGCTCACGAGGCGCCGAACGAT
>JBILUV010000259.1:0-5001 GCA_044370825.1 Burkholderiales bacterium
GATTCCGACGAGTCCACCTATGGCACGCAGCACCCCGATCGACCGGTACCGCAACATCGGCATCATGGCCCACATCGACGCCGGCAAAACGACGACCACCGAGCGCATCCTGTTCTACACCGGCGTCTCCCACAAAATCGGCGAGGTGCACGACGGCGCGGCCACCATGGACTGGATGGAGCAGGAGCGTGAGCGCGGCATCACGATCACGTCTGCTGCCACCACGTGTTTCTGGAAGGGCATGGACGGGAACTACCCGGAGCATCGCATCAACATCATCGATACGCCCGGGCACGTGGATTTCACCATCGAGGTTGAGCGAAGCCTCCGAGTGCTCGATGGCGCCTGCACCGTGCTGTGCGCGGTGGGTGGCGTCCAACCCCAGACCGAGACCGTATGGCGCCAGGGGAACAAGTACAAAGTTCCTCGTCTTCTGTTCGTGAACAAGATGGACCGTCAAGGCGCCAACTTCATGCGCGTCTATGATCAGGTCAAGCAGCGCCTCAAGGCGAATCCGGTTCCGATCCAGTTGCCCATTGGCGCCGAGGACACCTTCGTCGGCGTGATCGACCTCGTGAAGATGAAGGCCATCCATTGGGATGACGCCAGCCAGGGTATGCGTTTCGAGGAGCGGGACATCCCCGAGGGCATGGCAGCCGAGGCGCACGAATGGCGCGAAAAGATGGTCGAGGCCGCCGCAGAGGCGAACGAGGACCTGATGAACAAGTACCTCGAGGTGGGTGACCTCGACGTCTCGGATATCAGGCTGGGGCTTCGTCTGCGCACCATCGCCAACGAGATCTTCCCCATGATGTGCGGTACCGCCTTCAAGAACAAAGGCGTGCAGGCCATGCTCGATGCCGTGATCGATTACCTGCCCGCTCCTGTCGATATTGCTGCCGTCTCGGGTACGCTGGACAACGGCGAAGCGGCGTCCCGAAAGGCGAGCGACGATGAGCCCTTCGCTGGCCTCGCGTTCAAGATCATGACCGACCCCTTCGTCGGTCAGCTGATCTTCTTCCGCGTCTATTCCGGCGTGGTCAACTCCGGGGACACGATCTACAACCCGGTCAAGCGTCGCAAGGAGCGTATCGGGCGGATCCTGCAGATGCACGCCAACCAGCGGGAAGAAATCAAGGAAGTTCGGGCCGGTGACATCGCCGCTGCAGTCGGCCTGAAGGAGGCGACGACCGGCGACACGATCTGCGATCCCGACAAGACGATCATTCTGGAGCGCATGGAGTTTCCGGAGCCTGTGATCCACGTGGCGGTCGAGCCCAAGACCAAGAGCGATCAGGAGAAGATGGGTATCGCGCTCAATCGGCTTGCCCAGGAGGATCCTTCCTTCCGCGTCCGCACGGACGAGGAGTCGGGCCAGACGATCATCTCCGGGATGGGCGAGTTGCATCTCGAGATCATCGTCGACCGCATGAAGCGCGAGTTCAACGTCGAGGCGAACGTCGGCGCGCCGCAGGTTGCATACCGCGAAGCCATCAAGAAGGTCACTGAGATCGAGGGCAAGTTCATCAAGCAATCGGGCGGCAAGGGCCAGTATGGGCACGTTTGGCTCAAGATGGAGCCGGCCGAGCCTGGCAAGGGTTTCGAGTTCGTCGATGCCATCAAGGGAGGCGTGGTGCCCCGGGAGTACATACCCGCGGTTCAAAAGGGCCTTGAGGACACCCTTCCCAACGGCGTGCTGGCGGGGTTCCCTGTGGTCGACGTCAAGGTTACGTTGTTCGACGGTTCCTACCACGAGGTCGACTCCAGCGAGAACGCGTTCAAGATGGCTGCCTCCATTGCTTTCAAGGACGGCATGCGCAAGGCGAACCCCGTTTTGCTCGAGCCAATGATGGCGGTGGAAGTCGAGACGCCCGAAGAGTTCATGGGCAATGTCATGGGTGACCTGAACTCACGTCGGGGCATCATTCAGGGGATGGACGACCTGGTATCGGGTATCAAGGCGATCAAGGCCGAGGTACCTCTCGCCGAGATGTTCGGTTACTCCACCTCCTTGCGTTCGGCCACACAGGGTCGCGCCACGTACACCATGGAGTTCAAGCACTACTCCGAGGCGCCCCGCAACGTCGCCGAAGCGGTGATCAACAAGAAATAACTTTTTGACTCTGAGGACGCATCATGGCTAAGGGCAAGTTTGAGCGGACCAAGCCGCACGTGAACGTTGGGACGATCGGTCACGTGGACCATGGGAAGACGACGTTGACGGCGGCGATCACGACGGTGCTGTCGGCGAAGTTTGGTGGGGAGGCGAGGAAGTACGACGAGATCGATGCGGCGCCGGAGGAGAAGGCGCGGGGGATCACGATCAACACGGCGCACGTGGAGTACGAGACGGAGAACCGTCATTACGCGCACGTGGACTGTCCTGGGCACGCGGACTATGTGAAGAACATGATCACCGGAGCGGCGCAGATGGACGGGGCGATTCTGGTGGTGAGTGCGGCGGACGGGCCGATGCCGCAGACGCGAGAGCACATTTTGCTGGCGCGTCAGGTGGGGGTGCCGTACATCATCGTGTTCATGAACAAGGCGGACATGGTGGACGACAAGGAGCTTCTGGAGCTGGTGGAGCTGGAGGTGAGGGAGCTGCTGTCGAAGTACGATTTTCCGGGGGATGACACGCCGATCGTGATCGGTTCGGCGCTCAAGGCGCTGGAGGGTGACAAGACCGATTTGGGCGAGGGGGCGATCATGAAGCTGGCGGCGGCGCTGGACAGCTACATACCGCAGCCGCAGAGGGCGCTGGACGGGACGTTCCTGATGCCGGTGGAGGACGTGTTCTCGATCTCTGGTCGCGGTACGGTGGTGACGGGGCGGATCGAGCGCGGCATCGTGAAGGTTGGTGACGAGATCGAGATTGTTGGCCTGAAGGCGACGATCAAGACGGTGTGCACGGGCGTGGAGATGTTTCGCAAGCTGCTGGATCAGGGTCAGGCGGGCGACAACGTTGGGGTGTTGCTGCGTGGCACGAAGCGTGAGGAGGTGGAGCGTGGGCAGGTGTTGGCGAAGCCTGGGAGCATCACGCCGCACACCAAGTTCACGGCGGAGATCTACGTGTTGAGCAAGGAGGAGGGCGGTCGTCACACGCCGTTCTTCAACGGTTACCGTCCGCAGTTTTATTTTCGGACGACGGACGTGACGGGTTCGATCGAGTTGCCGTCCGGTACGGAGATGGTGATGCCTGGCGACAACGTGTCGATCACGGTGAGTCTGATCCAGCCGATCGCGATGGAAGAGGGTCTGCGTTTTGCGATCCGCGAAGGTGGCCGCACGGTGGGTGCCGGCGTCGTCGCGAAGATCATCGAGTAACCAGGTCGCTGCGCGGCGGGGATTACACCCCCCTCCGCGCGCCTCCGACGCTTCATCGGAACGGACATGCAAAGCCAAAAAATTCGGATTCGCCTCAAGGCTTTCGACTATCGTCTCATCGACCAATCATCGATGGAGATCGTCGAGACGGCCAAGCGGACGGGGGCGGTCGTCCGCGGCCCGGTTCCGCTGCCCACACGTATCGAGCGGTTCGACGTGCTGCGATCCCCTCACGTCAACAAGACTTCGCGCGATCAGTTCGAGATTCGTACGCATTTGCGTCTCATGGACATCGTGGATCCCACCGACAAGACGGTGGACGCGTTGATGAAGCTGGACCTCCCAGCCGGGGTGGATGTCGAGATCAAGTTGTAATGCCTGCGCGTGCCGTGCTGGGAGCGTTCTGTTTCCGGTGACGGGGTGGCAGTGGTGGAAAACGCCGGCCAATTGCAGCCGGCCCCTTAACAGAGGGCAATAATCATGAGTCTGGGTTTACTCGGACGGAAACTGGGCATGACCCGCGTCTTCACGGATGACGGGGACTCGATCCCCGTAACCGTGATCGACATGTCCAATAACCGTGTCACGCAAGTCAAGACGCCCGCAACGGACGGCTACTCGGCTGTCCAGGTTGCGTTCGGCACTCGTCGCGCCTCGCGCGTCAACAAGGCGTCAGCCGGTCACTTCGCCAAGGCGGGGGTTCAGGCTGGGTCCCGCGTCCGGGAATTCCGCATCGCGGAGGACCAGGCGGCCGGCATGAAGTCCGGAGACGTCATCGGTGTCGGACTGTTCAAGGTCGGCGCGCTGGTCGATGTCCAGGGGACGACCCAGGGCAAGGGTTTCAGCGGGGTGATCAAGCGCCATAACTTTTCGTCGAACCGTGCCAGTCACGGAAACTCTGTGTCGCACAACAAGCCGGGTTCGATCTCGATGGCACAGGATCCCGGTCGCGTCTTCCCGGGAAAGCGCATGGCTGGTCACTATGGCGCTGTGACGCGGACCGCGCAGAATCTGGAGATCGTTCGTGTCGACGAGGAGCGCCAGTTGCTTTTGGTTCGTGGCTCGGTCCCCTCTGCGAAGGGCGGCGACGTGATCGTGCGCCCTGCCATCAAGGGAGGCGTCTGATGGAGCTCAGACTCATCGATCAAAACGGGCAGGCCTCAGGGAGCATCCAGGCATCGGATGCCGTGTTTGCACGCGAGTACAACGAGCCGCTCATCCACCAGATCGTGGTTGGCTTCATGGCGAATGCGCGCCAGGGTACGCGCGCTCAGAAGGGCCGGTCCGACATCAACAAGAGCACGAAGAAGCCTTGGAAGCAGAAGGGTACGGGGCGCGCGCGCGCGGGAATGGCGTCAAGCCCGCTGTGGCGCGGCGGCGGCAGGATCTTCCCGAACCTCCCGGACGAGAATTTCGGGCACAAGGTCAACAAGAAGATGTATCGCGCCGGGATGTGCTCCCTGCTGTCTCAGCTCGCCAGAGAGGGCAGGATCAGTGTTGTCGAAAGCATCGGCATCGAGGCCCCGAAGACCAAGCTGCTGGCGAGCAAAGTCCGCGACCTGGGTCTCGATCGGGTGTTGATCATTACTGATGACATCGACGACAACCTTTATCTGTCCGCGCGCAATCTCCCCAACGTGCTGGTGCTGGAACCGCGCCATGCGGATCCGGTGA
>JBILUV010000042.1:0-18290 GCA_044370825.1 Burkholderiales bacterium
CATAAAGATAGAGGTTGGGCAGGTCGCCGATCAGGCGATCCGGCCAGCAGCGCTCGGACATGCCGACGTGCTTGCCGGGCATGAACTCCAGGGCCCCGTGTGTGCCGAAATGCAGGCAGGCATTGGCGCCGAAGTCCTCGCGCAGGTAACGATAGAAGGCGGAGAACGCGTGCGTCGGGGCGAATCCGTTCTCGAACATCATCCGCATCGGGTCGCCCTCGTAGCCGAAGCCCGGCTGGATGCCGACGAAGACGTTGCCGAAACGTTCACCGAGGACGAACAGGGAGGCGCCATCGGTCAGGTGGCGCCCCGGCGCCGGCCCCCACGCCGCCTCGATCTCGTCGAGCCAGCGCTCGCGGCGCACGTGGTCGTCCACCGGGATACGAGCACCGACGTTGGCGTCGGCACCGTGGTGCATGCGGTTGCCCTCGATGATGCGCCGTCTCAGTTCCTCCGTGGAGGCCGGCACCTCGACGGCATATCCGTCCGCCGCCAGGGCCTTGAGGGTACGGTGCAGCGACTCGAACACGGACAGGTGCGCCGCCGTCCCCGTGTTCCCGGCATTTGGGGGAAAGTTGAACAGCACGATGGCCACACGCCGATCCGGGCGAGGCGTGCGGCGCAACTCGATCATGCGCCGCACCCTTGCAGCCAGGGTGCGCACCCGCTCCGGATGCGCGTGCATGTCGCGGCCGCTGCCCTCGCCGCTGCGACGTCCGCCGAACACCATCGGCCCCACCGACCCGTCGAGCTCGGGAATCGCCACCATCATGGTGGCCTCGACCGGCAGCAGTCCGCGATCCGACCGGTCCCAATCGGCCAGCGTCTGGAACTCGACCGGGAACGCGCCGACATAGGGCACGTCCAGCTGCGCCAGGATTTCCTCGGCTGCCCGGGCATCGTTGTAGGCCGGCCCGCCAACGAGGGAGAAACCGGTCAGGGACACGACCGCGTCGACCGTTGCCTTGCCGTCGCGCAGGAAGAACTTCTCGATGGCGGGCCGGGCATCCAGCCCCGTGGCGAAGGCCGGGATCACGCCCATCCCGGCTGCCTCCAGGGCAGCGATGACTCCATCGTAGTGCCCTGCGTTACCCGCCAGGACGTAGGACCGCATCACCAGCAGGCCAACCGTACCGATCGCCCCGCGCGGCCCGGGAAGGGCCTCGGGGCGCTCCGTGATCCGGCGCGCCACGGCAGGGTGGTAGAGACCGACGTCGGGATACTCGGCTGGAGCGGCGGCGCGCACCCGGCCGCGCAGGGTCCGACGCGGGCCGTCGGCGTAGCGGTCGATCAGGAAGCGCACCATGCCGACCACGTTGTCCTCGGACCCGGCGAGCCAGTACTGAAGTGTGAGGAAGTAGGCGCGCAGGTCCTGGGCAGTGCCGGGGATGAATCGCAGGATCTGCGGCAGGCGCCGCAGCATCCGCAACTGCCGGGCCCCCGCGGTCGCGCTGCGGTCCTTGCCGCCGCGAAGCTTCTTCAGGAAAGCCAGGGCCCCGGTCTCGGAGCCCTGCATGCTCAGACGCCCCATCCTGGTGAGCCGGACGACCTCGGGTGCGGACATGCAGGCGATCATGGCATCGCACTGCTCGCGCCTCGCCTGCAACCACGGCAGCACCTGCTGGATGTGGTCCTCGAGGAACAGCATGGTGACGATGATGATGTCGCCCGCCTCGATGTCGGCGCGGCAGCGTTCCCGGGCCGCGGTGTCGTCGGCCCACTCGGCTGCGACATGGATGGCAAGGCTCAGGCCCGGCAGATCGCGCGACAGTGTATGCCCGGCACGGTCGACCGCGCTCGCCAGGTGGCTGTCGAGGGTGAGGATGACGACGCGCACCGGGATGCGCTCAGCGGCCGAAGTGGGCTTTGGCATCGTAGAGGGTATCGATGGTGATGGTGGCGAGGCCACGTTCGGCGGCGAAGCGCTCGGTGTTGCGGCGCGCCTTGCCACGCACGAAGAACGGGATCTTTCCGAGTTCGCGCTCGGCCTCCGGCGCCCAGGCCAGGGACAGGGGGGCTGCCACCGCCGCGGTCTGCGGGGCCTCCTCCGTGACGACCGTGGACTCCGATGCCGCCGCCCGCCCCACGCCCACCCCCAGATGCGAGGCCGGCCGGTCGTCGCGGAACTCGAAATCGTCCCTGAACATCTGCAGCAGATGCTCCTCCAGCCCCATCACCAGCGGATGGACCCAGGTGTCGAACAGCACGTTCGCTCCCTCGAAACCCAGCACCGGGCTGTAGCGCGCGGGAACGTCCTGCACATGGATCGGCGCCGAGATGACCGCGCACGCGATGCCCAGACGCTTGGCGATGTGCCGCTCCATCTGGCTGCCCAGGACCAGTTCGGGGGCGGCGGCGGCGATCGCCGCCTCCACCTCGAGGTAGTCGTCGGTGATCAGCGGCTCGACCCCATGACGCGCGGCGGCCTCACGCACGTCGCGCGCGAACTCCCTGCCGTAGGTGCCGAGGCCGACCAGGGTGAAACCCATCTCCTCGGTCGCCACCCGGGCGGCAGCCACGGCGTGGGTGGCGTCGCCGAACACGAACACCCGCTTGCCGGTCAGGTAGGTCGAGTCCACGGACCGTGCGTACCACTGCATGCGCGAGGCTGACGCATCCAGCCCGGCCACGCCGGGGCGCTCGTGCGACAGCACGGGATCGGGGTCCACGCCGGCCAGTGCCGCCACCTCGCGGATGAAATCCCGCGTCGCGCCCACGCCCATCGGGAGGATCCGGGTCGACGGCATGCCGAACTGGCGCTGCAGCCACTGGCAGGCGCTGCGCGAGACCTCTGGGTAGAGGTCGACATTGAAGTCGGCCTCCGGAAGGCGCCGGATGTCGTCCGGGCTCGCCCCCAGCGGAGCGACGACGTTGACCTCGATGCCCAGCGACTGCAGCAGTCGCTGGACTTCGAGCGAATCGTCCCGGCTCCGGAAGCCCAGGGCGGTGGGCCCCAGGATGTTGGCGCGCGGCCGTGCGCCTGACGTCCGCGGCGGGCGCGGCGTTCCGGGTGCCGGCACGCGCTCGAGCAGCAGGGTGCGCACCAACTGGTAGAAGGTCTCGGCAGCGCCCCAGTTTTCCTTCTTGGAGTAGGCGGGCAACTCGAGCGGCACGACGGGCACCGGCAGGTGCATGCCGACCGCCAGTGTGCCGGCCTGATCCTGGATCAACTCCGCGGTACAGGACTCGCACACCAGCAGGGTGTCGGGCTTGAAGCGCTCGTAGGCCTGCGCCACGGCGCGCGTCACCAGCCCCGCGGTGTCGCCGCCCAGATCGCGCGCCTGAAAGGTGGTGTAGCTGACCGGCGGGCGATGGTCCTGCCGCTCGATCATGGTGAACAGCAGGTCGGCATAGGTGTCGCCCTGGGGCGCGTGGATCACGCAATGCACACCTCGCATGGAGGCGGCGATTCGCATCGCGCCGACATGGGGGGGACCTTCGTAGGTCCAGAGCGTCAGCTGCATCCTGCCCTCCTCACAGCGCCAACCGGGAACGGCGGTCGAACGGTCGGGCGAACACCTCGGCCAGATCGCCCACCTGTTCGTAGCCCTGGATCGGCGTGAACACCAGCTCGATCGACCATTTGGTCGCCAGGCCCTCGGCCTCGAGCGGATTCGCGAGCCCCAGGCCGCATACCGTCAGGTCGGGCCGGCAGTCGCGCACCCGGTCGAGCTGCAGTTCCACGTCCTGGCCCTCCGAGAGCCGCACCTCGGCCGGGATCCAGGGCAATTCGGCCTGCAACATCTGCCGGTCCAGGTAAGGCGTGCCGGCCTCGACCACTGCCGCGCCCAGCTCGCGATGGAGAAAGCGCGCCAGCGGGATTTCGAGCTGCGAGTCGGGCATGAGGAATACCCGTCGGCCCGAAAGCACCGGCCGGTGACGTTCCAGGGCGTGGCGGGCGCGGGCGATCGACGGCGCGGTGACCCGATCGAACAGCGACGGGTCCACCCCCCATGCGCGCGCTGCAGCCTCGAGCCAGGCGGTCGTGCCTTCCACACCAAGCGGATAGGCGGCCGGCAGCAGGCGGGCGCCACGCTGCACCAGCGCCCTCACCGTCTCGCCCACGAAGGGCTGCGCGGCGAGCAGCAGCGTCCCGGAACCGACCGCGGGCAGCGTGGCTGCGCGGCGCGCCGGCAGAAAGGCCACGGGCCCGATGCCGAGCGCCTCGAAGTGGCGCCGGAACTGGTCTTCGACCACGTCGGCCAAGGCCCCGACGATCAGCAGCTGGCGCCCGTCGTGCTCGGGCAGCAGCGGCACCAGGCTGCGCAGCGCGTTGTCCTCGCCCTGGGTGAAGGTGGTCTCGATGCCGGAGCCCGAGAACGACAGCACGCGGACGCGGGGCAGCAGGCGCGCGTTCAACCGCTCCGCCGCTTTCGAGAGATCCAGCTTGATCACCTCGGAGGGACAGGAGCCGACGAGGAACAGGGTGCTGAGGTCAGGACGTCGCTCGAGCAGCGACAGACAGATGCGGTCCAGTTCCTCGTTGGCGTCCGCGAGACCCGCCAGGTCGCGGTCGCCCAGGATCGCCGTACCGAAGCGCGGCTCGGAGAAGATCATCACGCCCGCTGCGGACTGCAGCAGGTGGGCGCAGGTACGGGAACCGACCACGAGGAAAAAGGCGTCCTGCATCTTGCGGTGGAGCCAGACGATGCTGGTCAGACCGCAGAACACCTCGCGCTGGCCACGCTCGCGCAGAACCGGGCGTGCGCTGCAACCGGCCTCGCCTGCAACCCCTGGTGGAAGCGCGCTCAGATTGGTCATCAGGTCACCCCCGCGAGCCGGGTCGACGGTCCGGCGGCAAGCCTTGCTGCACGGAATTTGAGCAGGAACTGCGCGGCATTCACGACGTAGCTCGCGTAGGCGGCGAGGGCGAGGTACATCTGCCACCGGGGGGACAGGCCATCCGCGAGGAGCGCCACGAGGTAGACCGTGTGGAGCGCGATCACGAGCATGCTGACCACGTCCTCCCAGAAAAAAGCCGGCGCGAACAGATACCGGCCGAAGACGTCCTTCTCCCACAGCGCGCCGGTGACCATGATCGCGTACAGCGCCCCCGTTTTCACCACGACGGACATGGAGGCCACCCACCAGCCGTCTCCGGAGACGAGATAGCGGAGCACGAGGGCGAGGCTCACGACAAAGACAAGGAACTGGACAGGCGCGAGCACCGCCTGGACGAGAGTCCAGGGCGAAGCGTCGCGCCGGGCGCGTTGCGCTGCCGTGTACAGAGGTATCTCCGCCCTTACCCTGCCCGCCCTCTGGTCCACGATGACCGCCTCCTCCACGCATTGAGGGGCAATCTAGACCTGTTGCCTGAAAGTGTCAACTCAACATGACGTCATTGCAGATTGACATTCTGATGCTTCCGTAAGACAGTCTCGCCACGCTGACGGCGTGGGTGTAATCTTCGGTTGAACACCAGACAAGGATGGTCGGGAGCAGACGGGCCGGCCACATATCGGCTCTGTGCTTTCTTTCAGACGGATGCCACGGCGAGCAGACGGTCCATCACGGGAGGGGTGCCCATGGACGTGCAGCGACGCAAGGCACCGAGGCGGTCGGACAGGCAGGGCTCGCGCGTATTGCGGGCTCGTCAGGCAGCTTTCGATGTCAGTACCGGTTATCAGACAGGCGGTGCCAGAGCGCATATGGCAGGGGTCATCGAGGCGCAGGTCGTGCCGAGGCTCGTGCTCGCGCACCGGTCACCTTGGCAGCCGGCCGAGGCCGCCCGTCCTCCGGACGAAGACAGTGTCCAGGACTTCACGGAAACGGTTCTGGCTGGAAACCTGGAGCTGGCCTCGCGGCACGTCGCGGGGATGGGGGTCCGCGGGGTGCCGCTGGAATCGGTATACCTCGAACTGCTCGCCCCGTCCGCACGCCTGCTCGGCCAGATGTGGATCGAGGACCGCTGCGACTTCACCGCCGTGACGCTCGCTACCTGGCGTCTGCACCAGTTGATGCGGGACATGAGCCCCGCCTTCATAGGCGGCGGCGTGCCGCGGACGCGTGAGCGCCGGATACTCCTATGTCCCGCCCCGGGAGAGCAGCACAGCTTCGGTCTGGCGATGGTGGCGGATTTCTTCCGCCGCGGTGGATGGGATGTCTGGTCGGCGCCGTCGGGCAATGCCAGGGAACTCAGCGGAATCGTGAGCGCCGACTGGTTTGCAGTCATAGGTCTCTCGGCAGGTTGCGAGACTCATCTCGACGGCCTGGCTTCCACCATCCATTCCCTGCGCAGGACGTCGCGCAACCGGGCAGTCGGAATCATGGTCGGCGGCGCGGCCTTCGACCAGCGCCCGGAACTCGTCGGACTCCTGGGAGCCGATGCCAGCGCACGAGACGGAAGGCACGCTGTGGCACAGGCGGAAGGCCTCCTTCCTCTGGCGACACGCCGTCGATAAGTCAGCCCCCGAAACGGGATACGTAAAGCCTGATGAGAGGCGCCGCGCGCGCCCGAAGGTGAGAAAAAGGTGAAGCGGTTCAAGTCCGCAAGTAAATCGTTTGGCGATCTGGATGCCGAGCATGCCGGCATCGTGCTTTCGGCGGCGGCCGACGTTTCGGTGGTGATCGATGCCGATGGGATCGTCAGGGACATCGCCTTCGGCAACGACGATCTGGCGCGTGAGGTGTCCGCTGGCGATGACTGGCTGGGTCAGCCCTGGTCTAGCTGCGTCACTGCCGAATCGCGGCCCAAGATAGAAGGGATCCTGGAAGACGCCAGAGCCGGCACTGCAAACCCGCGATGGCGTCAGGTCAACCACCCCGCCGGTTCCGGGCCGACCATTCCGGTGCTCTACAGCGCCGCGCCTGCCGGGCCAGAGGGGCGGGTCGTCGCGTTCGGACGCGATCTGCGTGCCATTTCCGCGCTGCAGCAGAAACTGGTCGATGCCCAGCAGACCCTGGAACGCGAATACACACGGCTGCGGCACGCCGAGACCCGCTACCGCCTGCTGTTCCAGACGGCCAACGAAGCGGTGCTGATGGTCGATCTCTCGACCCTCAAGATCGTGGAAGCCAATCCGGCCTGCGACAGCCTGCTCGGCGGCGGGCGGAGCATCGCAGGGCGCCCGTTCGCGCAGGCGTTCCACGTCTCGTCGGGGGAGGCACTGCAGCTTCTGGCCGCCACCGCCCGCAGCACCGGCCGCCCCGACGAGCTCGCCGTGCTCATGGAGGACGGCAGCACCTCGCTCACCCTGTCCTGCCTGCCTTTCCGGCAGGACGGTGCCATGCTGCTGCTGGTGCGCATCTCCGGTGCCGCAGGCTCGGCTATGCCCTCCCCAGACCCCGGGCGCGCCCTGCTGTTGCGGCTGGTCGACAATGCCCAGGATGCCATGGTCGTGACCGATGCCGCCGGCGCCATCATCGTGATCAATCGCGCCTTCGTGGAGCTGGCGCAGGTACCAACCGCCGATCAGGCCATCGGACAGCCACTCGACCGCTGGCTCGGCCGGCCCGGCGTCGACATGAACGTGCTGCTCGCCAACCTCCGCCAACACGGTTCGTTGCGGCAGTTCTCCACCACGGTGCGCGGCGACTACGGCGTCAGCGCAGACGTCGAGATCTCGGCCGTGTCAATGGAGGATCGGCAGGGGGTGGTGCACGGATTCACCATCCGCAACGTGCTGCAGCGCGTTGCCCCGGATCCTCGCGGCCTGCGTGAGTTGCCGCGCTCGGTTTCCGAGCTCACCGAACTGGTCGGACGGGTATCCATGAAGGAACTGGTGCGCGAATCCACCGACGTGATCGAACGTCTGTGCATCGAGGCCGCGCTCGAACTCACTTCCGACAACCGCGCCTCGGCAGCGGAAATGCTGGGCCTGAGCCGGCAGAGCCTCTACGTCAAGCTGCGACGCTACGGACTGGGCGACCTGACCCAGGAAGAGCCCGCCTGAACTCCGGCGGATACTGCTCCCATCGCCGCGCCCCCAGGACACGGCGCAGCCGCATGGTCTGCATGGCGAGACACCCGCCGGCCCCTCGCCATGGGCCTCGGAGTTGCTGCAGTGTAAGTTTTGTTTGACACTCCATTGCGTCAGGCATACCTTAGGGACATGGAGCGCTCCCTGTCCCCTACCAGCGCGCCGCTGCCCTCCGCGCGCGCCACGCTGGAACTGCTCAAGCCCATTACCTGGTTTCCGCCCATGTGGGCGTTCGGGTGCGGGGTGGTGTCCTCGGGCGCGCCTGTGGCCGGTCGCGGCGCCATCATCATCGCCGGGATCATGCTCGCCGGCCCCCTGGTATGCGCAATGAGCCAGGCGGTCAACGACTGGTTCGACCGCCATGTCGATGCCATCAACCAGCCTGAGCGCCCCATCCCTTCAGGCCGGATTCCAGGCCAGTGGGGCCTGTATATCGCCCTTTTCTGGACCGTACTGTCCCTGGCACTCGCCTGGCAGCTCGGCCCGGTCGTGACCTGGGCCGCCGTGGTCGGCATCGCCCTGGCCTGGGCCTACAGCGCGCCACCGTTCAGACTCAAGCGCAACGGATGGATCGGCAACGGTGCGGTGGGCTTGTGCTACGAGGGCCTCGCCTGGGTCACCGGCGCCGCGGTCATGTGCGCACCGGCCCTCCCTGAGCCCAGGGTCTTCGTTCTCGCAGCGCTTTACAGTCTCGGCGCCCACGGCATCATGACCCTCAACGACTTCAAGTCCATCGAGGGCGACCGCCGCACCGGCATCGGATCTCTGCCCGCCCGCCTCGGCCCGCGCAACGCGGCCTGGGTAGCCTGCGGCTTCATGATCATTCCCCAGCTCGCGGTGATCACTCTGCTGGCAGCCTGGGGGCACCCTGCCGGCGCCTCCGTGGTCACGCTGCTGGTGCTGGCGCAGATCGCCTGCATGCTGCGCCTGCTGGATGACCCGCGCGGCCGCGCCCCCTGGTACAACGCGACCGGGGTGTCGCTGTACGTGCTCGGCATGCTGGCGAGCTCGTATGCCCTGCGTGCTCTGACGGTGGCGGGCGCGTGACGGCCGCCCATCTCAACTGGATCGGCATCCTGCGCCTCGGCCTGGTGCAGACGGCTCTGGGTGCCATCGTAGTGCTTACCACCTCCACCCTGAACCGCGTCATGGTCGTGGAGCTGGCCCTGCCCGCCATGGTGCCTGGTGCGCTGGTCGGGCTGCACTACGCGCTGCAGCTGCTGCGCCCCCGGATGGGACACGGTTCCGACCTCGGCGGCCGCAGCACCCCGTGGATCATCGGCGGCATGGTCGTTCTCGCAGCCGGTGGCACCGGCGCCGCGGCTGCCACCGCCTGGATGCACACCGCGCCAGTCGCCGGTCTGGTGGCCGCCGGACTGGCGTTCATGCTGGTGGGCCTGGGTGTGGGGGCTGCGGGCACCTCGCTGCTGGTGCTGCTGGCCAAGCGGGTGTCGAGCGATCGACGCGCCGCAGCGGCCACCGCCGTCTGGCTGATGATGATCGCGGGATTCGCGGTGACCGCCGGCGTCGCCGGGTACTTCCTGGATCCGTTCTCACCCCTGAGGTTGGTCCAGGTGAGCGCGGCCGTGTCGGGGATCGCATTGGCAGTCACGGCGTTGGCGGTTCATGGCGTCGAGGGCCGTGCCGGCATGCCGGCGGCGGATGCGGGAGCGCCTGGCAGCCAAGCCGCCCTGCCCTTTCGCATCGCCCTTTCCGAGGTCTGGGCCGATCCGCAGGCACGGCGCTTCACCATCTTCGTATTCGTTTCCATGCTCGCCTACAGTCTCCAGGATCTCATCCTCGAGCCTTTCGCCGGTCTGGTCTTCGGATTCACCCCGGGCGAGTCCACCCGTCTCGCCGGACTGCAGCATGGCGGCGTCCTCGCCGGCATGATCGCCGTCGCCATTGCCTGCAGCGGTCCTCGCGCCCTGAGGGTCGGTACGCTTCAAGGCTGGATCGCGGCCGGGTGCCTCGCATCGGCGCTCGCGCTGGTCGGCCTCGTGGCCGGCGGACTGCTCGGGCGGTCGTGGCCGCTACGGCTCAACGTCGGCCTGCTCGGCGCAGCCAATGGCGCGTTTGCGGTCGCGGCGATCGGCCTGATGATGACCCTGGCGGGCGGAGAGGGGGACGACAAGCGTCAGGCCCGCGCCGGGCTGCGCATGGGACTGTGGGGCGCGGCGCAAGCCATTGCCTTCGGCGTGGGCGGCTTTGCCGGCACGGTGGCGGCGGACATCGCGCGCCTGCTGTTCCAGAGCACGGCCCACGCGTACGTGGTGGTGTTCGCGATCGAGAGCGCGCTGTTCCTGCTGTCGATCAGGCTGGCGGCTTCCGCCGTCCCGGGCCGCAGGCGCGGTCTTCGTCCGGATCGGGCCGCGGCAACGGGCTCGCTGGTCTCCAACATGAATCGGGGGTGATGCGACATGGATACACGCGAGACCTACGATGTCGTCGTGGTGGGCGGAGGGCCCGCAGGCGCGACGGCGGCTGCCGATCTGGCACGGGCCGGGCGTTCCGTCATGCTGCTGGACCGTGAGGGGCGGATCAAGCCGTGTGGAGGCGCCATTCCGCCCCGCCTGATCTCCGAGTTCGAGATCCCGGATGCGCTGCTGGTTGCGCGCGTCACATCCGCCCGCATGGTGGCTCCGTCCGGACGCGCGGTCGATATGCCCATCGACGGGGGATTCGTCGGCATGGTGGATCGGGAGCACTTCGACAGCTGGCTGCGGCAGCGCGCGGGTGCGTGTGGCGCCGTCCGGCGCATCGGGCAGTTCGAGCGCATCACTCGGGGCGACGACGGTGTGGCCGTGGTCCACTTCCGTGCTGCGGGTGAGGCCTCAGGCGAGGCGACGGTCCGTGCTCGTGCCGTCATCGGCGCCGACGGTGCGGCCTCCGGCGTCGCCAGGCAGTGCGTGCCAGGGGCCGACCGCATCTCATACGTGTACGCCTACCACGAGATCGTGCGCTCGCCCGCAGGGGCCGAGGCAGCGGCGGCACGCTTCGATGCCCGGCGCTGCGATGTCTATTACCAGGGCCACCTGTCGCCCGACTTCTACGGCTGGGTGTTCCCGCATGGCGACACCACCAGCGTCGGTGTCGGCACCGCCAGACGCGGCTTCTCGATCCGTGGGGCCGTCGGCGACCTGAGACAGGCTGCTGGTCTGTCCGGCAGCACCACCGTGCGTCGCGAAGGCGCGCCCATCCCCATGAAGCCCCTGCGGCGGTGGGACAACGGTCGGGACGTCGTGCTCGCCGGCGACGCCGCGGGCGTAGTGGCCCCTGCCTCCGGCGAGGGCATCTACTACGCCATGACCGGCGGGCGCCTCGCCGCCGAGGCGGTCCAGGCCTACCTTGCCACAGGAGACAGCCGCCAGCTGGCCCAGGCGCGGCGACGTTTCATGCGCGCCCACGGAAAGGTGTTCTGGGTGCTGGGGATCATGCAGCGCTTCTGGTACTCCACGGACAAACGACGCGAGCGTTTCGTCAGCATCTGTCGCGATCCGGATGTGCAACGCCTCACCTGGGAGGCCTACATGCACAAGCGTCTGGTGCGGGCGCGGCCGATGGCGCACATGCGCATCTTCCTCAAGGACCTCGCCCACCTGATGGGGCTGGTGCCACCGTGACTCGGCATTGTCCCCCGGTGGCAGGCCAGGTCTCCGCGAAGTCCGAGGGCACTGGTCATGCGCCGCGCAGATCATGACATCCCAGCCCTCACTGACCTGGATTGCGGACGGCATTCTGCTGCTGATGCTGCTCGAGGGCGGAGCCCTGTTGCTGCTGCGCCACCGCCTTGGTCCTGCCGGCCCGTGGTGGCGGATGCTGCCGATGCTTGCGGCGGGCGCCTGCCTTCTGCTGGCGCTGCGGATCGCTCTCGCGGGCGCATCGCCAGCCTGGCTGTTGACGGCCCTCGGCGCCGCCCTGCTCGCCCACCTTGCAGACCTCGCGACCAGATGGGCCCCGTGACGCCTGCAGGCATCGGGCACCGGACTGCGATCTTGCCGGCGACTGGTCTGGCCACGGCCTCGGGTGCGCCGCCCCCCGCTGGCAGTGCGCGCGGGCCCACCTTCCGGTCACATCCGCGGCCGGTCTGACCGGCACGCGCCCTGCCCCCTCGGACACCATGGAAATCGTCAGCATCGCCAGGCCGGATGTCATGCTCAGGCTTGACCCGCGGGGCAGGATCACTCACGTATCGCTGGCGAACAAGCTTGCGCGACTGGACGCGAGCACACTGCTCGGTCGTCCATGGCCCAGCACCGTGGATGCCCATTCGACGCGCAAGGCGGAGCGCATGCTGGAGGACACGGCGCAGCGCGATGTCGCGGCATTCCGGCAGGTGAACCAGTGCTTCGCCGACCAGAGCTGTCACCTTGTCGAGTACACCATGGTGCGCCTGGGCGATGAGGCAGGTATCGTCGCGGTCGGCAGATGCCTCGAGCAGGAGACTCAGCTGCAGGCACAATTCCTGGACGCCCAGCGGGAGGTGGAGCGCGAGGCCTGGAAGATCCGCGAGATGGAAAGCCGATACCGGCTCATTTTTGACCATTCAAGCGAAGCGCTGGTGCTGGTCCGCACAGCCAACCTTCGTGTGGTCGAAGCCAATGGCGCCGCACTCCGGGCGCTGGAACTGCCCGCCGAGTGCGCTCGCGGCGATGGCGGCCACGACTTCCTCGATTGGGTTGATGCCCCGGACCAGGAACGCTTCCTGGCGGCGCTGGAACGAACCCGGCACGGGAGCAGGGCTCCCGCCCTGCTGCTGCACCTGGGTCCGCGGCGCCGCCCCTGGCTGGTGCGTGCCTCTGTTGCCACGGCGGACACTGGTAACCTCTGCCTCCTGCAGTGCGACCCCGCCGACGGCGGGCCGGCGTCCGCGAGCTCGCCTGAGCTCGCCTTTCTGGATGGGCTGGTGCATGGGGAAGGCGACGCCTTCGTCGTGGTCGACGGCACAGGAATGGTGGTGTTCGCGAACGCGGCAGCCACTCGCCTGACTGATGGTTCGAACAGGAAGGATCTGGTGGGCCGGCCGGTGTCGCAATGGTTGCAGCCTGATGCCCCATCCTCCACAGATGGCCCGCTCATCGGCCCGGGCGAATGGCAGCGCGCTTTCCAGGCCACCCTCGCACCGGGGTCGGGTCTTGGCCTGCGGGTCGACGTGGTCACCCTGGAAGCGGGCACAGGACACCACCACCTGACCGGTTTGCTGGTCCTGCCGCACGGGGTGACCCACGCATCCGCATGAGCGCGATCTGAGCTGGCAGAAAAAAGCCGCCCGGAGGCGGCTTTTCTTCTGACGGACCGGGGAGGGTCCCCGGCACCATCCCGGAGAACTTTACTGCTCGCCCATGACCGAAACGGTGATATCCACCACTACATCGGTGTGGAGCACCACGCTCACCTGATGGTCGCCCACGGTCTTGAGCGGGCCATCGGGCAGGCGCACCGCACCCTTCTGCACCTCGACACCCTGGGCGGCGAGCGCGTCGGCGATGTCATGATTGGTGACCGACCCGAACAGACGTCCATCCACACCCGCCTTCTGCGTGATCTGCACCGTCAGGCCTTCAAGCCTACCGGCAAGTTCGCGGGCCTGTGCCAGCGCTTCGGCGTGCACTTTTTCCAGCTCGGCTCGACGCTGGGCGAATTCCGCCAGATTGCCTTCGGTGGCACGCTTGGCCTTGCCCTGAGGAATGAGGAAGTTGCGGGCGTAACCGTCCTTGACCTTCACCACGTCGCCCAGCTGGCCGAGATTGACGACCTTCTCGAGAAGAATGATCTGCATGGCTTACCTCCCCGCGTGCAGGTCTGTGTAGGGGAGCAGCGCCAGGAAACGGGCGCGCTTCACGGCCACCGACAACTGACGCTGGTAATGCCCCCGGGTACCGGTTATGCGTGCCGGAATGATCTTGCCGTTCTCGTTGATGAATTCCTTGAGGACTTCGACGTCCTTGTAGTCGACCTCTTTGACCTTTTCCGCAGTGAAGCGGCAGAACTTGCGACGCTTGAACAGGGGCCGGGAGGCCTTGTCGTCCTTCTTGCGGTCCTTGCGGTCCTTACCGCCTTTTCTTCCAAATGCCATGATCGGGATTCCTTGATCAAATCACTTTCACCTGAGTGGCGTGCAACACTGGCCACTCGCTTCGATAACTCGCCCGGGACAGGAAACCGGCAACCGCCACACTCTCCCCAGCCACGCATCTCCCCAGTTGCTCAGCTGCCGGACCCAGGGCGACCACCCTGAGACGGCATTCCGCACGGCGCGGTCGCCCGGCCTCCGTCTGCTCGGACTCGTGCGCGAGGGTGAAGCGGCGGGATGGCAGACCGGCGGGCGTCATCCGCATCGGATCGATCGTTTCGATACGACCCGAGATGTCGACCCGGTTGCTCTCCAAGGCCAGGATCAGCCGGCCGCGGTCTGCGCAGGACGCGCCTCGGGAGCCTCACCCTCCGCGGCCGGGGTCAGGGATCGGGACTTCTCCTCCTTCATCATCGGCGACGGCGCGGTCTCGGGCTCGTCCTTCTTGATGGTGAGGTGGCGCAGTACGGCATCGTTGAAGCGGAAGGCGTGCTCGAGTTCATCCAGGACGCCCTGGTCGCACTCGATGTTCATCAGTACGTAATGAGCTTTGTGGACCTTCTGGATCGGATAGGCGAGCGCGCGACGCCCCCAGTCCTCCAGCCGATGGATCGTGCCACCCTTGGCCGTCACCATGCTGCGGTAACGCTCAACCATGCCAGGCACCTGCTCGCTCTGGTCCGGATGGACGATGAATACGACTTCGTAATGCCTCATGAAAGCTCCTCGTGGGTTAAGCCCCCCGGCATGAGCGTACCGGTGGAGCAAGGAAAAAGCCCGCCATTATAGGCCGTGAGTTCTTTGGATCAATGCTTTCCTGCTTCCCGTGCGGCACGCTGCCGCCGCGCCTCGTACAGGCAGATGCCGGCCGCCACCGAGACGTTGAGGCTCTCGACCTGACCGAACATCGGGATGCGTACAAGCACGTCGCAGCGCTCGCGCGTCAGACGGCGCATGCCTCCACCCTCCGCCCCCATCACCAACACCAGCGGACCATCGAGCCCCTGGCCGGCGATCACATCCTCCGCCTCGCCCGCCAGACCGACGGCGAACAGGCCGCGCTCCTTGAGCGCGTCGAGTTCGCGCGCCAGATTGGTGACCATGACGTAGGGCACCGACTCGGTGGCCCCGCTGGCCACCTTCTCCACCACCGGGGTGATGCCCACCGCCCGGTCCTTGGGCGCGATCACGGCATGCACGCCCATGGCATCCGCGCATCGCAGGCAGGCGCCAAGGTTGTGCGGATCCTGGACGCCGTCGAGCGCCAGCACCAGCGGTGGAGCGCTCACCCCATCCAGCACGTCGTCCAGATGTTGCGGCAGCGCCTCGATCCGTACCGACGCCGCAACGCCCTGGTGACGCTGTCCCGGCAGCATGCGATCCATCCGTTCCGCGGGAATTTGCACGATGCGCACCCCGCGTTCGCCAGCCGCGGCGAGCAGTTGCCTCAACCGGGTATCGCCCCGCCCCTCCGCCACGTACAACTCCAGCACTGAGCCCGGTCGGCTGCGCAGGCGCGCCGCCACCGCGTGGAAACCGAACACCAGGCGCGTCGCACCGGCACCGCCGCCCTTTGCATCACCGACCATGCTCACCCCGCCCGTGCAGGCACGAAGTCCAGACGGGCCCGCTCCAGATCCACACGCACCAGACGCACGCCCAGACGATCGCCCAGGCGGAAGCGCCGGGCGGTCCGCTCGCCGACCATCTGGTGCCGCGCCGCGTCGAAGTGGAAGTAGTCGTCCCCGAGCTCCGAGACGTGCACCATGCCCTCCACGTAGACGCTGTCCAGGGCCACGAAGATGCCGAAGCCCGCCACGCCGCTGACGGTACCGTCGAACACCTCGCCGACCCGGTCGCGCATGTAGTAGCACTTCAGCCAGGCCTCCACGTCGCGCGTGGCATCGTCGGCGCGCCGCTCCGTCATGGAGCAGTACCGGCCCAGCTCCGCCAGATCCGCCGCCAGCCGGCCACGCCCCTCCAGCACGGTGCGTATGGCGCGATGCACCACCAGATCGGGATAGCGCCGGATGGGCGAGGTGAAATGGGTATAGCTCTCGTAGGCCAACCCGAAATGGCCGAGCGGCTCCGGGCTGTAGACCGCCTGCTGCAATGACCTCAGCATGACTGTCTGCAACAGCTCGGCGTCCGGGCGATCCCGGACCGATGCCAGCAGGCGCGCATAGTCCTTCGCACCCGGCTCGTCGCCTCCGCCGAGCTGCAGCCCGAAGTCGGCCAGAAACTCCCTCAGCCGACCAAGCTTCTCCTCGGTCGGGCCCTGGTGAATGCGATACAGGGCCGGATGGCCGTGGGTCTGGAGGAAGTCCGAGGCGCAGACGTTGGCCGCCAGCATGCACTCCTCGATGATGCGGTGGGCGTCGTTGCGACCTACCCGGACGATGTCGATGATCTTCCCGTCATCGCCGAAGATCATGCGCGTCTCGATGGTCTCGAAGTCGATCGCACCCCGGCGCGCCCTCGCCTTGGCCAGCACCCGGTAAAGGCGCTCCAGCGCCTCGAGGTCGGGCAGCAACGGCGCCAACCGCTGCGCCGCCTCCCCATCCGGCTCGGACAAGGCCGACCACACTTCCGTGTAGGTGAGCCGCGCCCGCGAGTGCATGACAGCCTGGTGGAAGCGGTAGCCGGTGATCTCGCCGCGGGAGGAGATCTCCATCTCGCAACACATGCACAGCCGGTCCACCCCCGGGTTGAGCGAACAGATGCCGTTGGACAAGGCCTCGGGCAGCATCGGAATGACACGGCGCGGGAAATACACCGAATTGCCCCGTTCAGCGGCATCGCGATCCAGTGCGTCCCCGGGCTGCACGTAATGACCGACATCCGCAATCGCCACGTGGAGTCTGAAGCCCTTGCCCTGCGCCTCGCAGAACACGGCGTCGTCGAAGTCCCGCGCTGTCTCGCCATCGATGGTCACGAGCCTGAGGTCGCGCAGGTCGACCCGACCGCGCAGATCCTTCTTCGCAACAGTCCGCGGCACCGCCTCCGCACGGGTCTGTGCCTCCGCGGAGAACATGAACGGGACCTGGTGCTTGCGCACCGCGATCTCGATCTCCATGCCGGGATCGGCGGCCTCACCGAGGACCTGGCGCACACGACCGATCGGCCGCACGTGCCGAGCAGGCTGCTGCACGATCTCCACGACCACGATCTGCCCAGCCTTGGCGCCGGCGGACGAATCGCCCGGTATGAGGATGTCGTGGACGATGCGGCGATCCGATGGGGCCACGATCGCGATCCCGTGGTCGAGCATGAAACGCCCCACCACCTCCTGGGTGCGGTGCTCCAGCACCTCGACGATCTCGCCTTCCGTCCGACCCCGACGGTCGACACCAACGGCGCGGGCCATGACGCGGTCGCCGTGTATCACCTTGGCCATCTCCAGCGGGTTCAGGAACATGTCGCCGCCCCCGGCGTCGGGCACGAAGAAGCCGTAACCCTCCGGATGACCCTGCACCCCCCCCGGAAGCAGGTCAAGCTTCTCGGCGACGCACAGGGCTCCCTTGCGGTTCACCAGCACCTGTCCCTGGCGTGCCATGGCCTGGAGCCGTCGGGAAAAAGCCTCCTCCTCGTGCGCCTCGATGGCCAGGCGTTGCGCCAGAACGTCGACAGTGATCGGGTGACCCTCCTCCTTCATGATGGCGAGGAGGAACTCCCGGGAGGGCAAGGGGTGTTCGTATTTGTGGCTTTCGCGGTCGAGATGCGGATCGCTGGCGCGCAGGGCCTGCGCTTTGGCAAGGGCGGGGGACATGCGGGGGCGTTTTGCTGGCGGGGTCTTGGTCAAGCGTGTGATTCCTGCAGTGAGACTTGAGAGTTTGACAATGCGACGCGATTGACGCTACATTTCGCGCCCGCTTGCCGAGATGGCGGAATTGGTAGACGCACCAGGTTCAGGTCCTGGCGGGGGCAACCCTGTGGAGGTTCGAGTCCTCTTCTCGGCACCAGATATTGTTGTGCAGGACGCGCCGGCTACCGAATGGTGATTGGGCGTGACGCAACCGTCGAAAGATGGGGGCGAGTCCGGAGTAAGCACGCAAGCGCTTCCGAACCGTATGTGAACTTGCAGACGATCGTACGACCTTGCTGTTGACGGCCGCTGACGCGGCCGTTTTTGTTTGTTGATCAGCCGCGTGCCTCAGTGCCCGAACGGATGGCGCAGGATGATCGTCTCCTCGCGGTCCGGCCCGGTGGAAATCATGTCCACCGGCACGCCACAGACCTCCTCCACCCGCTTGAGATACCGTCGTGCCGCCTCCGGCAGGCCGTCGTAATTCTTGACG
>JBILUV010000047.1:0-17758 GCA_044370825.1 Burkholderiales bacterium
CGTCCTGGCGCAGGCCATGGCGGCGGCAGGCGGCGACCTGGCCGGCATCGAGACCCTGGCCGGGCTGGCCGGCTTCCCGGCGTGGCGCGCGCTTGGCAAGTACGCCGATGCCTCCACCGGCCTGGGCGTCTGGCTCTTCGTCAGCACCGTCGCGACGGATGCGGCCGGGCGCGCGACCGGCGCCGGACCGGGCAAGCACACCCTCGTCGTCGCCTTCGAAGGCAGCAACGGTCCGGACCCTGTGGACTGGTACCAGAACATCGATCTCGCCCGCGGGGCCTGGGCCCGTGCTGCCGAGCCGCTGTTCGATCACCTGTTCGGAGTCGGGATGCGCGACCAACTCGGGCTCACGGGAGGGACGCCGGCGGACATCGCTGGCCAGCTGCGGGTGCTGTTCACCGGCCAGAGCCTCGGTGGCGGGCTGGCCCAGTACGCCGCCTACGACTACGTGCAGCGGCGCCTGAGTGAGGTCAGGCACCGCGGTGCTGTTCAGTTATACACGGAGAACGCCTTCTTCCCCGACGACGTCGCCCTCGTCACCTTCAACGGCTTCGGCGCCGAGCGCGGCATCCGCGACGTGATGACGTCGCGCGGCCTCACCTTCGATCCGCATCTGCTTCGGCGCGAGGGCGTGCTCGCGGATCACTACGCGGTCGCCAATGACATCGTGCACCGCGTCGCGGGTGAGCACATCGCCGGTGCGGGCGGCTCGACGCTGTTCGATTTTCGTCGCTTCGAGGGCACGCGCCCGCTGGACGGGCCGCGCAGCTATCTCGACCTGTTCAACTCGCACCGCATCGAGCCCGGGTTCTACCGCAGCTTCCGCCGCTACGACGCGGATTTCGCAACCGCGCCGACGGTGGCTGGCCAGGTCGGCTATCGCTATCTGCAGACCGACCAGATGCAGCAGGTGGGCGCGTTCCTGGCGCGCGTGCTCAGATCCGACGCCGGCGTGTCGTCATCGCTCGAGGCGGGAGCACGCCTCGGCGTGGCGCTGCTGGGCGTCCTGCTTATCGGCAGTGCTGCCCAGACGCGCGGTGTGATCGATGCTCTTGCCGAGTCCCAGTGGCGGGCGGGGGCCTTGTCCATGCCGGGCCGTCTGGCGGTGAACCTCCTCGGTTATGCCAAGCAGTTCGGTGGCCTGGCTGGCGCCGTGGCGCAGGCCTCGCCGCTGGTCTGGGTGCCGCTGCTGGCCTCGACCCTCTGCGACCTGTTTCGCGGCGATGGTGCGGGCGTCGACCGCGCTGCCGCCAACCGCATGCTCGAACAGCTCGATCTCACCCTGGCCGACGGCAGCGTCAGCCAGGTGCGCATCCCTGAGACCTTCCGCCTCGACCCAGCGCTGAGCGAGGAAGACCGGGCGCACCGCCTGGCGGTGGTACTTGCGCTGGCGGCCCGCGATTCCACGCTGCGCGACCTGCTGACAGCGCCTTTCTCCCTGATGGATCGCAGCGGGCGGCGGGTGCTCAGCGGCTACGGCGACGTCGTGGAGTCGGGGCGCTTCTCCTGGAGCGAGCAGGATGTGGCAGAGCTCGTGATGAAGATCTCGCACGGTCCGGACTGGCGCCTCGCCGTGGTCGACCACGTCGGTGCGCTGGCGCGCGGGAAGGGCCTGGACGCGCAGCAGATCGCGCGCGTGCGTGCCGAGGTGTCAGGCCTGATCGCGGGTGCGGCCCGCCGCATCGCACCGCAGTCGGACTACGAGCAGCGGGTGAGCATCGAGCACGTCGATTTCCTGGCGGCGGAAGCCGAGCGCATCACCGCGCTGCGCGACACCTATCTGGCCGACGACGGCGCGGTGGATCCCGGTGTCCTGGGCGCGGCGGGAAGTCTCGGTTTCGCTGCGTTTCACGAACTGCTGGAGGCTTTCCTGGCAGATGCCCAGGCTGCCCTCGTGCTGGCCGATGGCACTGCGGCCAGTGCCGGACTGGACCTGGCGCAGGAGCAGGCACGCGCTGCGCTGGCGCGTGCCGCCACGGCGGGTCAGACGCTGGCGGTGACGCTGCCTGGCGCGCCCGATCCGTTCGAGGTGCCGGGCTTCGAGCCCTTTCCCGGACAGATGCCGGCGGTCACGGTCGGGCACGGTCGCGCAGCCGGGCTGATGCTGCGCCTGCCGCAGGCGGCAGGGCTGGAGGGTCAGCGCATCGCGCTCACAGTCGAGGGCGATGCCACCGGGCTCGTGACGGTGATACAGGCGGGCGAAGCGGCGCTACGCTCGGGGGATCGCTGGATCGTGAGCGTCGACCCGGGTTCGGACCTCGCGGCGATCGCCCTGAAGACGCTGGCGCCGCCTGAGCGGGACCTGCGGCTGACCCTGCGGGCGCAGTTCGTGGATCGCTCGGGCGCGGGTCTGCACGGCGTGCAGACGCTCGGCGCACTCGCGCTGACCGGGCTGCAGCACGATCAGCCCATGGTGGGCGTCGAGGCCGATGCGGCGGAGTACGTCATGGGCACCGGCCGGGCCGATCATCTCAGCGGTGACGGTGGCGACGACGTGGTCATCGGCGGGGCGGACCCCGACAACGATCGGCACGAGTGGTGGGAACGTCTGGTGGGGTTCGACATCCTCCACGGCGACCACGCCCGCGATGCCTTCAGCCGGGGCGACGAGGATGGCAACGACAGGATCTACGGCGACGAACCGGTCATCGATCTTGCCGCGTACGTGCGTGACACCGGAGCGGGTGGTGGCAGCGGACAACGCGGGGACTGGATGCGCGCCAGCCGCGGGCGTGACCTGATCGTTGGCGGCGGTGGCGACGATGCGATGTTCGGCGGCTGGGACGAGGATGTGCTGGTCGGCGGACGTGGCAACGACTACCTGTCGGGTGATGACGACTTCGGGATGGTGATTCCGCAGTGGTCGATGGCCCACTATCGCATCGATCCCGGGTCGAGTCCGTTCCGGCCTCTGGTGGGGGCCACGGGCCTGCATGCTCGTGACGATGCGGCTGCCGGGGGTGCTGCCGACATCCTGCTCGGTGGGGGCGGCGACGACACCGCCGTGGGGTTGATCGGGGACGATCTGGTTTTCGGCGATGGAGGCGACGACGTGCTCGCGGGCGATGACGGCGCCGATGTGCTTTCAGGCGGTGACGGCGACGACAGGATCGCCGGCGACTGGGGCCTGCCTGCCGGCGCCAGGGAGGTCCGCGAGCGGCCTGGCGGCTACGACATCATCTGGGCTGGCGCGGGCAACGACCTGGCCATGGGCGAGTGGGGCAACGATTTCGTCGCCGGCGGGCCAGGTGACGACCAGCTCCACGGCGATTCCGCGGATGCCGAGCTGCAGCGTCTGTGGGGCGGGGACGACGTCGTCCACGGTGATGCCGGCGATGACTTCATCAGCGGCGGCGGAGGCGCGGACACGCTGTCCGGGGGCGAGGGGCACGACCGCATCTTCGGTGACATCGGCGGCGTGGCGGACGCGTTTCATGGCGCCGACGACATCGACGGCGGCGCCGGAGACGACGAGGCGGGTGGAGATGGCGGCGACGACACCCTGCGCGGTGGCGATGGCAACGACGTCCTGCATGGCGACGCGGGCGATGACTTCCTCCGTGGCGACGCGGGTGACGATGAGTTGGCCGGCGGTGAAGGGGATGATCTGGTCCATGGCGGTCTGGGGGATGACCTGGTTGCCGGACAGGACGGCGACGACCGTATCGACGGCGGCGAAGGCGACGACATTCTCGCCGGTGACGCGGGCGAGGATGTGCTTCGCGGCGGAGCCGGCCGCGACAGCCTGAGCGGTGGACGGGACCGGGATGTGCTCGACGGCGGCATGGGCCCCGATGCGCTCGACGGTGGCGAGGGCAACGATGTCTATCTGTTGCGAATCGGCGAGAGCGGCGGGCTGGAGACGTCGGACACGATACACAACACCTCGGGCGCCGACACCGTGCGTTTCGGTCCCGGTGTGTCGGCCTCCGGGCTGTCCGTGGAGCGGCACGAAGACTCCGGCATCCTGGCCCTGCGCTACGGAGCCGATGATGTCGTCCTGATCCGCGGCGGATATCGAGGCAGCATCGCCTGGTTCGAATTCGACGATGGCGAGGTCCTGCCCGTTGCCGATCTCGTCGGCGCCGCCGAGATGGATCCGGTGATGATCCTGTCCTACGACCCGGGCGAGACCGTCATCGGCGGCGGTGGCGCCGACCGGCTCACGGCTGCCGGGGGATCCGCGACCATCTCGGGTGGGCGTGGGGACGATTTCATCGCCAGTTCCGGGCGGGGCGACATCCTGCTGTTCCGCCGCGGCGATGGTCGGGATACCGTGGTCCGGACCGAGGCGGGGCCGGGCGCGCCCGAGGCCGGCTGGTCCCGCATCCTGCGGATGGGACCTGGCATCACGGCGGATGACATCCGGCTCACCGGAGCAGGGCTCGCCATCCAGGTGGGTGACGACCCGCACGATGCCATCGTGTTCGAGGACTTCGACGCGCTCGATCCGTTCCGCGCTCCATCGCTCTCCGCGCTCGAGTTCGAGGATGGGTCCCGCATGAGTTATCGCGAACTGCTCGAGCGAGGCACGGTCTCCCGCGGCGGCGTTGGTGCGGACCTGCTGGTCGGCGGGCTGCTGGTCGATCGCCTCTTCGGCCTGGCCGGAGACGACACGCTGCAGGGTGGTGCCGGCAACGATGAACTCGATGCCGGTCCCGGTGACGACGAACTGGACGGCGGCGAAGGCGACGATCTGTATCGTTTCGCGCCCGGGGATGGGCGCGACGCGGTGTCCGACCTCGGTGGGCGCAACCGGATTCTCTTCGGGACGGGTGTCGATGCCGGGGCCGTGACGGCCCGGGCCCTGCCGGGCATGGCGGATCAGCGGCATCTCGTGCTCGGCTACGGTCCGGGCGACGAGATCACCGTTCCCATCGACAACGAGGCGGGGCAGGCGCTGTCGTGGCAGGTCGGCTTCGCCGATGGCGCCGTGATGACACTGCCGGAGTTGCTGGGTCGCAGTCAAACGGACGCCGTGTTCCACGTCACGTTCGAGGGCACGGCGGATGTGGCTGGCAGCCCCGGAAACGATACCTTGTGGGGTGCCGACGAGTCCGATCGCCTGGTCGGGGGTGATGGCAACGACGAGGTGGCGGGCGGCGCGGGCGGTGACAGTCTCGGCGGCGGTGCTGGCGACGACACGCTCGTCGGCGGGGCGGGCGACGACGCGCTCGACGGCGGACCGGGAGACGACGTCTACCGGTATTTCGGCAGCTGGGGGCATGACCGGATCAGCGATGCCGAGGGGCGGGATACCCTCGATTTCTCCACCCTGCGTCGGGGCGCATTGCGGGTGGAGCGCCTGGACGAGGATCTGGTGTTGCGGCGCCGCGATACCGGACACTCGGTCGCGGTCGAGCGCTTCTTCGATGCGGGCAGTGCACGGCCTGGCGCCTGGCAGCTGACCACGGCCGAGGGCACGCACGATCTGGCGGCGGTGTGGCAGGAGATGCTCTCCGCGGTCACCTGGGCCTCACCCCGGAAGGCGATCGAGGACTTCCATCAGCGGGCGCGCGCGGCATTCGGCCTTGCCTTGGAGATGTCCGGCTACGCCGAGGGTACCGATGGCGTCTTCCGCCAGCGATGGGTGCAGGACCTGGACTGGCTGACCCGCATCCATGAGCTTTCGTTCGAGTGGCGGGAAGTGCAGCAGGACATGAGCGGGGCTCTGGTGCAGCGGCTGGCGCCGCCGAATCCTCCGTCCGTGTTGCTGCGCACTTCCACCACCACGGAGACCCGGCCGCGTGTCATCGAGACGGGGGTGTCGATCGGGGTGGGGCGCGGGGGAAATGTCGGACCGATCATTCGGCCACGGGTCATCGGCAACATGACGGAAGAGGAGTACATCGCCGACAAGAACCGTCCGGGCAAGGCCAGCGGATACCCCGTCGGCGCCCCGGCCTACACACACCGGAATCCCGCCACCGGCGACATCTGGGTCATCCCCAGGAGGATCCGGATTCTTCCGTCCCCGGCACTGTCGTCCGTCGGCACCTATCAGCACGAGACAACCACTGTCGATCTGCACGAGGTGCGCAATTTTGCTCATCTGTCCGCGGGGGAAGGCGACGATCTCATCGTCGTCGGGGCGGTCTGGAGTGCGGATCACCCGGCCATGGGGCTCCAGTTCGACATGCTGGCGGTGGACGCCGGCGCGGGCGACGACGTCGTGCGGCCGCTGTGGTACGCGAACTATTACCCGGCGCTGCTCTACGGGCCCGTTTCGGCTCAGGTGGCCGTGCCGCAGGCGTCATTTCCTGGTGGCGTGCTGTTCGGCAACGAGGGCAATGACACCCTGCACGGGGGTACGCACGACGATCGCCTGATCGGCGGCCGCGGTGATGACCTGCTCATCGGGGGGCTGGGCAACGACGAGTACGTCTTCTTCCATGGCGACGGCAGCGACACCGTGCTGGAACACGGCGCCGTCGCGGCCGGAACATATGCCTGGAACGAGATCGTGCTGCCGGTCGGCGTACGTCCCGTCGATCTCGTGGTGGCTGTGTCGTCAGTGGAGATGCTGGCCACTTACGAAGACCGTCCGGAACTGGTCGACCCGAGGCTCGAGTTACCCTTTGGCCACAAGGCGCGATCCGCATTTGCTGCAGCCGATCTGTCCTGGGGTACTGCCGACCGGGTGCGCGTCATCCTGCCCCACAGGGAACACAGCGCCGGCAGCGGCGTGAATGCAATCCGCTTCTCCGACGGCACGGTCCTGCCGTTCGCGCATGTGCTCAGGGGGCTGTCGCCCGCCCAGACCCATCCCCAGGATCTGGGCAATCATCTGGTGGCGGCGGACATTGGCGAGACGCTCGCGGGTCTGGGTGGAGACGATACCCTGCAAGGTGGGGACGGCGCGGACGATCTGATCGGCGGTCCGGGACGCGACGCGCTTCTGGGTGGTCCGGGTCACGACCGCCTGTACGGAGCCCGTCTGGGTGTGCTCCGGATGGAGGACCGGGCCGATGTGCTGGTCTCGGAGTTTTCGGACGAGGGCAATCTCTATCGTGGCGGTCCCGGCCACGACACCCTCTGGCTCACCAGCGGCGCCGATATCGTGGAGGTCGGTGCTGGCGATGGCGAGGACGTGCTCGAGACCCTGTCACACGCACGCTTCACCTATGGCGGTTTCACCGCGCCCGGGACGCTGGCACCGAGCGCGCTCGAGCGCGCCGCCCTGCTGGGCAACCGGGACACGCTTCGTTTCGGCCCCGGGATTTCGCCCGAGGCAGTCAGGGTCGACCGCGTGCCTGCACTGTCCAACGGCGTGTTTCATGGTGGCTGGCGGTCCGACCTGCTGCTGTCCTACCAGGGGCCCTGGAATTCCTTGCGCGTGGTGAACTGGTTCGATGCGGATCTGCGCAAGGGCGACGCCGCCGACCCTGGCGGACCCGTCTTTCCCCACCAGCTCCAGCGGGTGGAGTTCGCCGACGGAACGGTCTGGAGCTTCGAGGAAATCCTCGACAGGGTCGGTCGCGCTGCCCCGAGGTTCCAGGGCAACAGGCCGCCCCGGCCGTTGCCGGGGCGGGAGGTCACGCTGGCGTCCGGCCAGCTGTTCGATCTGGATCTCGATGGCCTGATCTTCGAGGACCCGGATCCGGGTGATGAGCTCATCCTGGCGGCGGAGACCCGGGACGGCCAGCCTCTGCCCGACTGGATGTGGATCGACGGCCACGAGCGCCGGCTCCATGGTGTCGCGCCGGTGACACTTCCGGGCGGGCTGTCGCTCACGTTGGTGGCGCTCGACAAGGGGCAGATTCAAGTCGAGGGTGCTTTGCAGGTGTGGGTGGGCGAACGCAACCGCGCACCCGAGGCTCTCGAGTCGTCACTCCTTGCGCCAGCCACGGAGGCCATGGCGTGGCGACTCGATCTCGGCGCGGGCGGATTCCGCGACGCGGACGCGGGGGATGTGCTCACACTGGGGCTCGATCCCGCGACGCCGCTCGGGGCGTGGCTGCAATTCGACGCCGTGGTTGGGGTGCTGCATGGCACGCCCGGCCCGGAGCATGTCGGTGAGTCCGTGCTGACGATCCTGGCGACCGATCTCGCGGGAGAGACGGCGCGGATGCAGGTGATCGTTCCGGTGGCGGCCGCGCCGGGGCGACACCTTGTCGGCGACGCATCGGACAACCGTCTCGCGGGTACCGGATCCGCGGATACCCTGGTCGGTGCCGGCGGTCACGATGTGCTGGAGGGTTTCGGCGGCGATGACGAGTATCGCTGGTCGCCGGGCGACGGTCTGGATCGCATCGTGGAGACCGGCGGCAGTGACGTGCTCGTGTTCGGTCCCGGCGTGACCGCGCGCGATGTCGTGCTGCGCCGGACAGACGCCTCGTCCGCGACCGTGTGGAGCCTCCGCCTGCGGGATGCGTCCGGCGGCGAAGTGCGCGGGCAGGGCCTCGACATCGCAGCCGCCCCAAACGGTGGCATGCCGATCAAAACCCTTCGCTTCGGGGACGGGGTGGTGGTGGATGCGCGCGTCCTGCCCTCTGCGCCGCAGTCGTCCACCGTGACGGCGCGGGGCGTACCGTTCGTAGGGGGCGAGGGTGATGACGACATCCGCGTCGCCGTCGAGGAAGCCGTGGTGTTCAGCGGTGCGGGCAACGACCGGGTGCGGGCGCTGGGGGGCAGTCTGGTGGCCCGGGGTGGCCCCGGCGATGACCTGCTTTCCGGCGGCGCTGGAGACGACATCCTCCACGGCGATGGGGGAGTGGACGTGGTGTCGGGAGGCGCGGGGCGCGACCTGCTCCACGCGGATGGCGAGCCCGATCTGCTGCTCGGCGGGCTGGGGGCCGATGTGCTGCGGGCAGGTGCCGGACCGGCAGGTCACATTCTGGTGGGTGGCGCCGGGGCGGACACGCTGCACCTCGGCGCAGGCGCGCACCTGCTCGCATGGAACCCGGGCGATGGCATGGACACAGTGCGCGCAGACCGCGACGTCCGCGTGGTGTGGTCCATTGGCGGCGCTGATCCGTCCGAGTTCGGTGTTCGCCGCGATGGTGCGTCACTGGTTCTCGAGCGCGCTGGTGGCGAGGGCATGCGTCTCGAGGCCTGGTATGACGCCGCCAGGATGCGCCCCGAGGTGAAATTGCAGTTCGTACCCGCTGTCACGAGTGGCGACCCCTCCGGTCTTCCTCAGCGCGTGGGGATGCTCGATCTGGCGGAGACCCTGGCCCGGCGCGAGGGGGCGGAAGCACCTCGGGAGACCCTGTCGCCGCTGCTGCCTGCCGGCGTTTCGACGGCGGCATTGCGTCCGGTCGCCAGTGCGGTGGGGGGCGATCTGTCCTGGGCCTACGCCAGCGGTGGCATGGCTGGCCTGGAAGGTGCAAGCCTCCATCGTGTGGTGCAGTTGCTCGCGTTCCCGGGCATCACCGGCCAGCCGCAGCCCATGAACGGCGACGGCTGGTTGCGGGACGGGGCGGAGGTGCTGGCCCGGCTGTAAGTAACCCTGCGACCCCGCCTTACCGGCGTTTCTTCGCCCCGCACTGTTCCAGCGGCAGGAAGGCCTGCTCCAGCCATTCGGCCCGCAGGGCGCCGGAGAGGTTGACGTCATAGCTGACGTCGCTGCCTCCCTTTGAACCAGGCCTTACCTCGTAGGACAGCCGCGCTGGCTCCCTGCCGGCGGGCTGGCCCGATCCCGCTTCGAGATCCGCCGTAATCCAGTAGCGCACAGAGTCGCTGAAGATGCGGCGCCCGTCGGAGGTCGAGCCTTTGGAGTTGGAGGTCACACCGAAGGTGGCGCGTATCGCGCCCTGGATGCAGGGCACCGCCTCCAGGGGGAGGCGGTCCATGCTGGCGCGCTCGCCACCCAGCGCGTGGACGGGATGGACACGGTAGCCTCCGCAACCACTGGCGAGCAGCGTGGTCAGGCAGGCGAGGCAGAGAGATCGGAGGTGTCTGGTCATGCTGCGCTCGGGAAACAGGCGGGTCCGAGAGGTTCGAAGGATTTATAGGTGAGGATGAATTCCTGGTGGCCGAGGGCCTCCGACCGGGTCTGCTCGCCGTTGGCCACGCTCAGGATCAGGTCGTAGATCTCGCGGCCCACCTCGTCGAGCGAGGCACGGCCTTCCAGGATGCGGCCCGCGTCGACGTCCATGTCCTCTCTCATCCGGCGGTAGGTGTCGGGGTTGGCGCACACCTTGATGACTGGGGCCAGCGCCGATCCGACCACCGAGCCGCGTCCGGTGGAGAACAGCGTCAGGTGGCTGCCACAGGCGATGAGTTCGGCGATCTCGGCATTGTCGCTGATGTTGGGGAAGCCGAAGCGCGGTTCGCCATCCGGCACCACATCGAGCAGATAAAGACCGCCGGCCACGGGCGCATCGCCCGGCTTGATGATGCCCGAGATCACCGACTGCCCGGACTTGGCGTAGGCTCCCAGGGACTTCTCCTCGATGGTGCTCAGTCCACCGTCGGCGTTACCCGGCCCGATGCTGGCATGGCCATAGGTGGCGTAGTACTTCGCCGCCTTGCCGACGATCTTCACGATCTCCTCGCCCAGGGCCGGGTGCTGGGCGCGCTCGGCCATCCAGTGCTCCATGCCGATGAGCTCGCCGGTCTCTTCGAAGATGCAGGTCGCGTTGCGTTCCACCAGGAAGTCGAAGGCGCGTCCCATGGCTGGATTTGCGGTGAGGCCGCTGGTTGCATCCGAGCCGCCGCAGATCGTGCCCACCACCAGTTCGTCGATGGCCATGGGCACGCGGGGCGTGCTCCGCAGTTGTTCGAGCGCGTCACGCACCCAGGCCTGGCCTTCGCTGATGCTGCTCCGCGTGCCGCCGCTATCCTGGATCACCAGCAATTCCGCCGGGCGTCCGGACGCGCGGACGGTCTCGAGCAGCTTGCCCTTGTTGAAGCCCTCGCAGCCCAGCGAAACGAGCAGCACGGCACCCACATTCGGATGGGTACACAGCCGCTCCATCATCTTGTGCGAGTACGCGTTGGGGAAGCAGCCGGGAAAGCCGATGAGGTGGGCGCCTGCATCGCGAAAGGGATGTGCGATCTCGCGCGAAACATGGTGGGCGCACTCGACCAGATATGCCACCGCGACGATGTTGCGGATGCCCTTGCGGCCGTCGGCTCGCAGGTAGGCCTGTAGTTCCATCAATGCCCCTCCGGCAGGAATTCGTGTCCCGAATCCAGCGTGTAGGTGGGCAGGTAGTCGCTGGTGACGTTGTGGATGTGGATGTAATCGCCCGGCGCGATCGGCCCGGTGGCCCGGCCGATCGGGGCACCGTACTTGATGATCCGGTCGCCTTCGGCGATCGCCTGACAGGCGAACTTGTGGCCGGTCAGGATCCGGGTCGCGAGCGTCACGCGGTTGCCTGCCACCCGCAGCTCGGTGCCGGCGTCCAGGTCGCGCTTGGCCATGGCCACGTTGTCGCCCTGCGCGAGGAGCAGAACGCGCGGGTCGGAGTCGGCGGGGTCGTGCATGGTGCTCATCCGTTCAGGCCTTTCCGATTCGGGAGACGCGCACGGTCGCGTCCTTTCGTTTGGCGAGGCCAGGCTGGAGCCGGGTGCCCAGGCCCGGTCCCGGCGGGGCGCTGATGTGGCCGTCCTTCACCGGAGGCAGCTGCGTCACCAGCGTCGGATACCAGTCGTAGTAGAAGGCGCGCACCATCTCCTGCACCAGGGCATTCGGGCAGTTCAGTGCGAGGTGTACCGAAGCGGTCAGCAGGATCGGTCCGGTGCAGTCGTGGGGGGCAACGGGCAGGGCCCAGGCCTCTGCCATGGTGGCGATCTTCTTGGACTCGGACAGGCCGCCGCACCAGCCCACGTCCAGCATGCACACCGATACCGCCTGCTTCTGGAACAGGTCACGGAAGCCGGCGCGCGTGGCCAGGGTCTCGCTGGCCGTCACCCAGACGTTGGTGCGATGGGCATAGTCCGCCAGCGCGTCCAGGTTGGTCATCTTGATCGGGTCCTCGAACCAGAATGGGTCGAACTGCTCGAGCGCGCCGGCGATGCGGATGGCCGCGGGCAACTGCCACATCGAGTGGAACTCGACGTGGATGTCCATGCGGTCGCCGACCGCCTTGCGGATCTTCTCGAAGGGGCGCAGGGCCTTCTTCAGGTCGGCATTCGAGATGTAGGTGCCGTTCGAGGCCTCGGCGGCTGTATCGAAAGGCCAGATCTTCATGCCGGTGATGCCCATGTCCAGCAGGCTCTCGGCGAGGGTGCCGGCGTCGTGCATGAATGCATGCAGATCCTCGTAGGGACGATTCCGGCGGTCGAGCTTCGCGGGCAGCCCGAAGTTCTCCGTGCCCTGGGTCGGCTCTGCCCGCACGTATTGGTAGCCGGCGCAGGTGTTGTAGACGCGGATGCTGTCGCGGCAGGCGCCGCCGAGCAACTGGTGGATGGGCTGGCTGGTGACCTGGCCGAACAGGTCCCAGAGGGCGATGTCGATGGCCGATGCCGCACGCATCTCGACGCCCACGCTGTTGAAGCCGAGGTAGGTGTTCAGAAAGTGGTGGGAGATCCTTTCGATCTCCAGCGGATTCCTGCCGAGGAGGTTGCGGGCGCAGGTCTCGTGGATGTGCGCAGCCACAGGGGACACGGCGTAGAACGTTTCTCCCAGACCGATCAGACCCTCGTCCGTGTGGATCTGCACCCAGAGAAGGTTGGGGAACTCCGCGAGCTGGATGGTCTCGACGGCGGTGATCTTCATGGCGGTCCGGCTCCGCGGTGCTGACTCCAAGTCAGTTTACTCCCGATTGCCGTCCCGCCCGCCGCCAGGGACGGGTGTTCAGGCAGCCCGCGTGAGGGCCAGGCCGCCCCGTGTGGTGAGGCCGTCGAAGCAAAGCGACACCAGGTGTTCGATGAGTTGGTCGTCGGTGTAGCGGCCGGTGGCGCGCAACAGGTCGAAGGCCGGGTCACAGGTGCGGGAGTACAGGCTGTGCACCACCACTTCGGCAGGAACATCCCCGCGCAGGTGGCCCTGGGCCACCGCCTCGTGCACGAGGCTGCCTATGACGTGGTTCATGCGAAATGCGGCCGCCGTGTAGCCGGGGGATGAGAACAGGCTGCGCTGCAGGTTGGGGCTGCTCGATGGCAACAGAGGCACGCCGCCAGCGAGCCTGGCTTGCAATGTCCAGGCAAGCGCCGCCTTCAGTTTCGCGATCGCCGGTTGCTCGGCCGGCAGAGCCTCGATCGCCGCCAGCGCGCCGCGCAGCACCTGGACCATCGCGGCCGCAGCCAGTGTCTCCTTCGACGCGAAGTGCTTGTACAGGATGCCTTTCGACACGCCGACTGCCGTGGCCACATCGTCCATGGTCATGAGGTCGAAACCCTTCGTCGCGAGCAGCCGATTGGCCGCCACGACGATCAGATCTTCGCGGACCTTGAACTGCTGTTCCTTGAAAGAGACCGCTTCCATCGAAAGTGTTGGCAAGAACAGAACGGTTGTGTTTAAATCATGACCACAAGGTCATAAATAAGACGTACAAGTCAAAGCATAAACGGTTTAGTCAAAAAACGGAAGTCGCCAGAAAATTATTCCTTGTCTCTCTGGCACTTACAAGGGCTATTTGACAAATGACGTCACAATGCCGCTCGCATGTGGTTCTGAAGCGTGGCCCCGGAGGGTTGTTTGCGGGGGGCGGGCGGTGTCTTCGAGATGGTCCGTCACGAGTTGCAGGCTTCGTGGCGGTTTTCGGTTCGCTGGCGGCAGGGTTCCGTCAGCGGGTGTCGCAAGCCTGGCGCGCGCCGGGTAAGACCACGTGGATCAATCTATAGACCATGAGCCAGACCATCACGTCCGCAGAGCCATGCATCGCTTGCAGTGGTCCTCAGCACACCGGCCCTGCCGGGTTTTTCCACGGTGCGTTCGATGCCGCGCCGATGTTCGGAGCGCCTGAGCGCCGTCGTCCGTCGGCGCGCGAGGGGCAGCCTCACGAGGCTGCGATTCCCACCACGGTGGCCGCCAGTCGGGAGCAGCAGCTCGCAGCCGCAGCACTCGTGTGTGAGCGCTACGAATGGCGCGGATACTCCACCGGCAGTATCGTGTCCGATGCGCTCGATACCCGGCGTCCGGCCACGACCCTGGTGACCGAGTCTCAGGGGCAGGTCGTGGGTACCATGACGCTGGGTTTCGACGGACCTGCGGGGCTCTGGCTCGAGCACACCTATCCCGAGCCTGTGGCTGCCGCGCGCGCCGCCGGTCGTGTGCTCGTGGAACTCACCCGGCTCGCTGTTGCCCCTGGGCAGGAAAGTCGGGGCGTGCTGGCCTCTCTGTTCGCTGCGGCTTACCGCGTCGGGCGTCTGGGCCGCGGTGCGACGGACCTCTACATCGAGGTCAATCCGCGGCACGCGCCGGTCTACACCCGGCTTTTCGGCTTTGTCCCTGCATCGGGTCTGCGCGTCTGCGGCAGGGTCAAGGCGCCCGCCGTCCTGCTGTGCCTCGACATCGTCGGACTCGACGCCCGCATGACGCAGTTCACCGGGCCTGCGTCCTCACCGTTGGCCGTGGCTGCCTGACGCGCCACAGCACTCCGGGGCGTTCATCTCCGCTGGTGCCAGGTTGGCTGCCACACCCTACGGGCAGGTGGCACAATCCGCGACTCCAACCGGAGAGCTTTCACATGTCTGAACACACAGTACGCGCGAGGCCGCGCCGGAGCCTGCTGTTCGTGCCCGCCCTGCGTCCCGATCGCTTCCACAAGGCTCTCGACTCGGGTGCCGATGTCGTGTGTGTCGACATGGAGGATGCGGTGGCCCTCGATCGAAAGGACGAGGGGCGAAGCGCGACCCTGCCCCTGTTCCGGGAGCGCAGCCATCCGCAGGTCGAGCAGATGGTGCGGATCAACGCGCTTTCCACTTACCATGGCCTGAAGGATCTTCAGGCGCTGATCGAGTGTGATAGCCCGCCGGATGCGATCATGATTCCGAAGATCCGGTCGGCTGAGGAGGTCCAGCTCATCGATGCGCTTCTGGCGACCGGCCCGGCGAGAAACATACGCTTCTGCGTGATCATCGAGACCAACCAGGGCCTGGAGCGTGCGGTCGACATCGCCCGCTCCAGTGCCCGTATCGACTCCATGATCCTCGGTGCCGTGGACATGAGTGCCGACCTGCGCTGCATGAAGGCGTGGGAGCCTTTGCTCTATGCGCGATCGCGTCTGGTCCATGCCGCCGCCTCGGCCGGCATCAACCTGCTAGACGTGCCATTCCTCAACCTGGACGATCCCGACGGTCTCGCAGTCGAAGCGGCGGGATGCGCGCGCCTGGGCTTCACCGGCAAGGCCTCGATCCACCCGTCACAGATTCCCGTCATTCACGAGGCCTTCACGCCTTCGGAGGCACAGATTGCAAAGGCACGGCGGGTCTGTGCCGCCTTCGAGGAGAGCACGACGGGGCTGGTGGTGGTCGACAACGAACTGATCGAGCTCCCGGTGGTGCGCTCCTACTACCGCATGCTGGCCATCGCCGACCGCCTCACCACGCGTTGAGTCGCCTGATTCCTGCAGTCGCCGCCGGACTGCGCTGTTGCTGCAGTCCGGAGCAGGTGTTGCCGCGGTCCCCTCAGGCTGTCACGGCTGTACGCGAGCCGACCGATGACATCGGGCCAGCCCGGTCGGACACGCCATATCCGGCGCCTGACGCCTCGCGTGGATCAGGGTGGCGCAGACGTCCGTCGAAGGCGCGCAACTCCAGCCACAGTAGCACCGCCGGCGCCCTGACGCGTCCGCAGTCGCGCGCGTCGGATGCAACTACGAAGCCGAACAGTCGGCAGTAGGTCGCGACGTGGCGAGGGTTCACCTCGACCACGAGATCGGTGGCTCCGTGAGCGACGCGGCCCCGCCGATAGGCCAGGGCGAACAGGACCGACAATACGCGCCTTCCGTCTGCGTCAGGGGCGACGGCCAGACGCGTGAGTTCGACGAGTCTCTGCCCCTGCGAGCGCGCTGCCAGCAGCCGGTCGCCGAAAGTGTGGTCCGTACGCAAGCCTGTCGGGCCATCGAAACCAAGCGTCAGAGTGCCGTGGATCCGTCCGCCCTGAAGGGCGACCAGCGTCTCCGACGCGTGCTGGTCCGACGCTTCGCCAGGCGGTTCATAGCCTCGCCAGAGGTAGCGTTCGCTGACGAGTGCTGCCGCTTCGGCCAGAAGAGAATGATCTCTGGCGACCACGGTTCGCAGCTCGTCGGGGGCGTGCACCACTTGCCGGCGCTCGTCCCGCTTGTGCGTGTCGGTTGCGGTCTGTCCGCCGCGGTCGCGGAACACCTGCTCGAATACCAGGTGGTCGTGCCAGGCGGAAGGGCGGCTGCCGCCCGGTGCAACGGCGGCCGCGGTTGCGGTGATCTCCATTTCCAGGCTCCTGTGATTTTCGTGTCGTGGGCGTGAGTGAAGTCCGGCCAGACGCCAGACCCACTTCGCAGGATCGATGCTGGCCCCTGCTGGTTGCAGGGTCATGACCGAGAGGGGTGCGACGCTTCGCCGAGCGGCGGCGATCGATGTCAGTGCCGTGTCACCGGACGTCAGGTACCGATGTGCCCGTCGCCGTCTGCGAGTCGGCGCGCGTTCCGGTGGCTCGTGGCAGGTGCTCACTGTGGTAGCGACGACCGTCGGCATGCTTTACGGATGGGATTCGAAAGCGGGACATCGTTCGGCAGATGATTGACCAGACATCAAAAAAATATGCACGGCCCGGATCGTGCGATACGAAGCTGCGTGCAGTGCCACCAGGAAACACCTCCTGGGGCGGGTCAGGTCGCCGTGGCTGGGACGAAAGCTCCTCTGGCCACCGCGTGAACAGGGGAGACAGACGGCGTGCTGAGACGAATCGAGGTCGAGCCCGGGCATCGGGGTCCCACAGTTGCGCTGACGGTGCGTCAGCCACTGTCGTTCAGAAACCAGTCGTGCGTGCTGCTGGTGCAGGCGCTGGACGTGGTTGCCAAGGGACCGGGTCGGGGTATGCCTCGCGACGACCTCCCCTTCGTCGGCACCCTGCGCAGCGGCATCGGGTTGGTTCACATCCTGTGCAACGAGGCGGGCATCACCGATGAGGTGACGCTTGCGGCGGCCCTGCTGCACCACTGCCTGCTGCAGACTTCCCTGGGTTACATGGACTTGCGCCGGCAGTTCGGGCCGCTGGTTGCCGATCTGGTCTGCGAACTGGACGAATCCGGCGCAGTCCTGCTGCCCGACCGACCCCTGTCGCGCAGTCGGGCGGGTGGCGTTCGAAGTCACCGAGCCAGGATGATCCTCCTTGCCACCGCCATAATGGGTCTTCGGCACCCGGTTGGAGAGCGCCATGATCCGCTGGCGTGGCGTGATCCTGCCGCGCTGAACACGACCGTGGCCTCCCTGCGCGGCACCCACGCGACGCTCGAAGTGCTGTTCGATCAGGAACTGGCGCGGGTCGCCGCACGCGGTTGACCGGCCGGCGCGCGCGATTCCGGAGACGCTGAAGCCGCAGTCGGCTTGCGTCCAGTGCGACGTGGAGCCTGATCCTGCGGTCTGGTGAAATCTCCGGGCTACAATTCAAGTCTTTGGCTGCGGCGGATCCCTGTGAGCCATCACGGTCGGGGCGCCGGTCGTATGACGGGACGGCCCCCATGAAAATGCCCTGCAGGACTGCAACAGCGCGCCGGAGAACACCGTGACACCCATCGACTCGGACCTCTGGTCCGAACTCAAGCGGCTCGCCATCGCCGAGGTCGAGCGGGAGCCCATTCTTTCCGGCCACCTCTACGATCTCGTGTTGCGTCATCGTGGCTACGAGGATGCGTTGGCCTACTTGATCGCGGCGACGCTGTCCAAT
>JBILUV010000043.1:0-18210 GCA_044370825.1 Burkholderiales bacterium
GCCCGGCATGCACTAGGTCGCCGGCGGCGACATCCCACGCCACGAGGGTGCCGTGCAGCGGCGACACCACCGCGACCGTCCCCGGTGTCGGCTCACGCCGCGGACGCATCCCGGCCGGCGCGGCGACTCCCGCCTGCCGGACCGGCGCCGCCCTGCCGGCAACCCCGTCGGCGGCGGTGGCGAGCAGGGCCGCGAGATGATCCTCGACGAAGGTGGTGTGCACCTCGCCCCGCGCCAGTTCGGGACGCGCGAGCAGGGCCGAGAGCAGCGCCATGTTGGTGTCGACGCCGTCGATGCGGAATTCTCCCAGCGCGCGCCGGGCGCGCCCGAGCGCGGCCGCGAAATCGCCGGAACGCTCGTGCACGACGAGTTTGGCGAGCAGCGAATCGTAGGCGGTGCGCACCTCGAGCCCGCCATGACCGTGGGTGTCGCAGCGCACCCCGGGGCCACCCGGGGGGTCGAAGGCGAGCAGCACGCCGCCGGCCGGCAACACCCGGCCATCGGGCCCGAGGCGCTCGGCGTTGATGCGCAGCTGGATGGCGTGGCCTCGCGGGACCGGCGGCGCGTCCGGATCGAGCCCGGCATCGGTCAGCGAACCGCCGCCAGCCAGCAGCAGTTGCGCGCGCACGAGATCGAGACCCGTCACCTCCTCGGTGACGGTGTGCTCGACCTGAAGGCGTGCATTGGCCTCGACGAACACACCGCCGCCGCTGGATGACACCAGGAACTCGAAGGTGCCCAGCCCCTCCAGCGCCGTGGCGGCCCCCAGGGCAAGTGCGTGGGAACGCAGCGCGGCCAGGGTCTGCGGTGCGAGGTGGGGCACCGGCGCCACCTCGACGAGTTTCTGCCGGCCGCGCTGCAGGCTGCAATCGCGCTCACCCAGCAAGGCCAGACCTCGCCCGTCACCCGCCAGTTGGACCTCGATGTGGCGGCACCCGGGGAGGAGGGTCTCGGCGTACAAGGCATCGTTGCCGAAGGCGCGCAGCGCCTCGGCTTCGCACTGGTCGATGGCGGCCGCCAGGTCCGCGGCGCGACGCACCGGCCGCATGCCGCGCCCGCCGCCGCCGGCCACCGCCTTGACCATCACGCCGACGGCGCCCCGCGCCAGCTCGTCCGCAAGAAACGCGCGCAGCGACTGGCGGGTCGCCGGCCCCGGCGTGCCCCGGGCAACAGGAACGCCGAGCGATTCGGCGAGCGCCCGGGCGCGGGTCTTGTCGCCGAAGGTGTCCAGCGTGTCGGGAGCGGGGCCGACGAAACACAGCCCCGCTTCGCGGCAAGCACGGGCGAAACCGGCGTCCTCGCTGAGGAAACCATAGCCGGGGTGCACGGCGTCGCAGCCCTGCTCCCGGGCCACGCGCACCAGCACCGCCGCATCGAGGTAGGCGGCCGGCCCGCTCGCGGCTAGCGCGACCACGCGATCGACGCGGCAGGCGTGGAGCCCGTCCGGCTCATCGGCGGCGTGCACGCCGACCGTATGGATGCCCAGGCCCGCGGCGGCGCGTGCGACCCGGATGGCGATCTCCCCGCGGTTGGCGATGAGCAGTCTGCGGATGGCCATGGTCGCCTCGTCGAATCGCTGAAAGCGCGGCGGGCCGCGCGGACACCCAGACTACCGGAAGCGCGTCGCCGGTCTCAACCCGGGAGTTTCAATGGGAGGCAGGATGGCGGCCTGCCGCACTGCTGCCCACCGCCACCCGGGGTTGACAGGCCCCCCACCCCCCCGAGCATGCTTCTTCGATCGTCGTCACGCGGAGGGTCCCCGGCGACGAGCGCGCGCGAACCCTCCCCGACCGGGAATCGTGGCCGCGCGCGCCTGACCGGCCTTCCAACAACACACAGGAGGATTCATCGCATGCGCGTCGCTTTCATCGGTCTGGGTGTCATGGGCTACCCCATGGCCGGGCACCTTCTCAGGAAGGGCGGTCACGACGTGACCGTGTACAACCGCTCACCCGCCAAGGCGGCGCAGTGGGTGGCGGAGTACGGCGGCCGCAGCGCGCCGACGCCGCGCGCCGCGGCCGAGGGTTGCGACCTGGTGCTGATGTGCGTGGGCAACGACGACGATGTGCGTACCGTCAGCCTGGGGCCCGAGGGCGCGGTCGCCGGAATGTCGGCCAGGGCGATCCTGGTGGACCACACCACGGCCTCGGCGGTGGTGGCGCGCGAGCTTCACGCCGCCTGCAAGGCCGTGGGGATCGGGTTCGTCGACGCCCCGGTGTCAGGTGGTCAGGCCGGAGCGGTGAACGGCCAGCTGGGCATCATGTGCGGCGGCGAGGACGATGTGTTCGAGCGTGCCCGGCCCGTGCTCGAGGTGTACGCCAAGAGCTGCGTGCTGATCGGCGCACCGGGCGCCGGCCAGCTCACGAAGATGATGAACCAGATCTGCATCGCCGGCGTGCTGCAGGGCCTCTCGGAGGCCATCGCCTTCGGCCGGCGCGCCGGCCTGGACGTCGAGAAGGTGATCTCGGTGATCTCCAAGGGTGCGGCCCAGTCCTGGCAGATGGAGAACCGCTGGAAGGCCATGAACGACATGAAGTTCGACGGCTTCGGCTTCGCCGTCGAGTGGATGCGCAAGGATCTGGCGATCTGTCTGGACGAGGCCAACCGCAACGGCGCGCGGCTGCCGGTCACGGCACTGATCGACCAGTTCTATGCACAGGTGGAAGGCCGCGGTGGCGCTCGCTGGGACACCTGCTCGCTGATGCACCTGCTCGGCACGGACTGAGCCGGTTAGACAGCCGCTCAGTCGATCTCGACTCCGCCGGCGAGGCTGGGCCTGGCGAAGTAGTGCCCCTGGGCCCAGTCCACGCCGAGATCGCACAGCACCTGCGCAGTCTGGCCGTCCTCGACACACTCGGCCACCGTGCGCACGCTGAAGGTGCGCGCGGTCGACACCAGCGTTTCCACCAGTCGGCGGATGCGCGGCTCGCCCACCAGCCCGCGCACCATCCAGCCCTCGAGCTTGAGGAAGTGCACCGGCAGTTCCGCGACGTAGCGGAACGAGGAGTAGCCACTGCCGAAATCGTCGAGCGCGAGGCGGAAGCCCGCCTCCAGCAGCGGGTCCAGGTGGGCGCGCAGGGTGCCGACGTCGTTGGCCTGACGCTCGGTGATCTGGATGACCATCGGATTCCCGGCGCCGCGGCGCGGCGGAAACGCCAGCGCCTGCTCGCACAGGCCAGCGACCAGCCCGCGGTCGGCCAGGGACTGGGCAGAGAGATTGATGAATACGGCGTGGGGCGGAGATCCTGCCCCCTGGGCATCGACGGTGCGCTCGACTGCGCTGCGGGTGATGGTGCGGTCGACGGCGTTGATGAGGTGCATGGCCTCGGCGGCGAGGATGAAGCGCTCGGCACGAATGATCGGACCTTCGCGGGTGCGGATGCGCGCCAGCACCTCTTCTCCCACGGTGTCGCCGGTCTTCAAATCCACGATGGGCTGGAAGGCTGGCACCAGCCGCGACTCGTGCAGCGCGCTCTGGACCTGCGAGCCCTCCCACACGATCCCGGCACGGGTGCCACCGCCCGAACCGGCAACCAGCACGCGGTCACGACCGGCGCGCTTGGCCTCGTAGAGCAGCGCGTCCGCATCGGCCACGAGTTGCTCGATGCTCTCCACCTCCGGCGAATACATGACGATGCCGATGGACACAGTGACGGGCAGGTTGCCGACGGCGATGGGCACGGGATGCGACTTGACGAACTTGCGCGTCCGCTCGCCGGCATTGACGGCTCCACGGGCGTCCAGCCCATGCAGGCACATGAGGAATTCCTCGCCCCCCCAGCGCGCGATCCAGTCGCCGCCGCGCAGGTTGCGCTCCAGCGTACGGGCGAGGTGCACCAGCACCTGGTCTCCGACGTGGTGACCGTACTGGTCGTTGACCAGCTTGAAGCGGTCGGCGTCGACGATGGCGATGGCGAACGGGTTCTGTTCCCGGCGCGCCCGGCTCCACTCGACCTCGAGCCGCGCCTCGGCCGCCCGGCGGTTGAGCAGGCCGGTGAGGTGATCCTCCATGGCCAGGCGTTCGATCTCGCGTTCCTGCGCCTTGCGGTCGCTGATGTCGCGCGCGTTGGCGATCCAGTGGGTCAGCACGCCGTTGTCGTCGCGCACCGGCACCACCGACAGCTCGACCCAGAAGAGGCTGCCGTTCTTGCGGTAGTTGACCAGTTCGCGGTGCCCCTGCACGCCGCGTTCGATGCAGTCGCGCAGCGCGGCCTTCGCCTCGGCGCTGGTGGCCGGGCCCTGCAGCATCGCAGGGGTGCGATCGCGCACCTCCTCGCGGGTGTAGCCCGTGAGGGTGGTGAAGGCGGGGTTGACGTAGACGATGCGCTGGCGCGCGTCGGTGACGATCACGGCCTGATCGGAGGACTCGATGGCAGTGGACAGCAGCCGGCGCTGCTGGGCGTCCTGTACCGCGGCGGTGGCGTTGACGGCGAAACCTTGCAGCACCTCGCGCGAGCGGCCGCGCTCGCGGTATGCGACCAGTTCCAGCGAGCGGCCATCGCCATTGCCCGCGTGCACCATGGAGCGCGCGGTGTTGCCGGTCGCAGTGCCGTCGACGAGCGCGGCGTAGACTTCGGGGACCAGCAGTTCGCGCGCGTCACTGCCGACCAGCCGCCCGCGGGTGCTGCCGAAGAATCCGGCGAAACTGTCGTCCACCGTCAGGATGCGGTGGTCCGTCAGGCTGACCGAGAAGCGGCCGATCTCGGCCGCCTCGAGGAACTCGCGCTCGTAGCGTTCCGAGAGGTTGCGCTCCCGATCGGCAAAGGCATCGGTCAGCTCCATGAGCGAGCCGCTGACGATGAGCTCCATGAGCCGCCCTGAGTGATCGAACACCTGATCCAGACAGCGCTGCGCCAGCACACCGTCGGCGGCAGCCACGGCACCCAGGCAGGACTCCGCCACCACCAGCAACTCGCCATGGACGCGACCGAGGTCATCCCAGGTCCGCTGGAGCCCGGGATTGCGCAGCGCACGGGCCAGTCCGCCGGCGTCGGTCCGCACCCAGTCCCAGTAGCCGGAATCCAGCGGTCCGTCCACCCGGCCGGTGGCGACGCTGCGCACCAGCTCGCGAACCAGGGCGAGGTGCTGCGGCATGGAGATCAGCAGCGGCGGAAAGACGGTGCGGTACTGTTCCATATGCGGCCGCCCCCTCGATCGATCGCCTCAGCCGCGGCGCCAGGTGGTGCCGGCGGCCGAGTCCTCGAGGACGATGCCAGCCTCGGCAAGCTCGGCGCGGATGCGGTCCGCAGTGGTGAAGTCGCGCGCCTTCTTGGCCGCCGCGCGCTCTGCGATGCGCGCCTCGATGGCGACTTCGTCGAGGCCGGCGGCTGCGGCGCCGCCCTGCAGGAAGGCTGCCGGGTCCCGTCCAAGCAGTCCAAGCAGGTCAGCCAGCGCCCGCAGCTGACCGGCACGCTCCGGCGAACGTGACCGGTTGATCTCGTTGGCGAGGTCGAACAGCACCGCGCAGGCCTCGGGGGTGTTGAAGTCGTCGTCCATGGCCTCCCGGAAGCGCGCCGCGAAAGGGTCGGCCCAATCGATCTCGACAGGCACGGGTGGCGCGTTGCGCAAGGCGGTGTAGAGGCGGCTGAGCGCGGCGCGGGCGTCCTCCAGGTGGTGGTCGGAGTAATTGAGCGGGCTGCGGTACTGGGCACGGACGATGAAAAAACGCACCACCTCGGGGTCGTAGCGCGCCAGCACCTCGCGCACGGTGAAGAAGTTGCCCAGCGACTTGGACATCTTCTCGTTGTCGACGCGCACGAAACCGTTGTGCATCCAGTAGTTGACGAAGGCGTGGCCGTGTGCACCCTCGGACTGCGCGATCTCGTTCTCGTGGTGGGGGAACTGCAGATCCTGCCCCCCGCCGTGGATGTCGAAGTGCGCGCCGAGCAGTTCCTCGCTCATCGCGGAACATTCGATGTGCCAGCCCGGACGCCCGGACCCCCAGGGCGAATCCCACTGGGGCTCGCCCGGCTTGGCAGCCTTCCAGAGCACGAAATCGAGGGCGTCGCGCTTGTTGGCGTCGACCTCGACGCGCTCGCCGGCGCGCAGGTCCTCCAGCGACTTGCCGGAGAGCCGACCGTAGCCCGGAAAGTTGCGCACGGCGTAGAACACGTCGCCGCTGGGCGCGAGATAGGCAAGGCCGCGCTCCATGAGCCGGGCGATGAGCGCGAGCATGCCATCGATGGAACGGGTGGCGCGGGGTTCGTGATCAGGGCGCATGACACCGAGCGCATCGGCATCCTCGTGCATGGCGCCGATGAAGCGTCCGGTGAGTTCCTCGATGCTTTCGCCGTTACGCGCCGCCCGCTCGATGATCTTGTCGTCGATGTCGGTGATGTTGCGCACGTAGGAAACCCGGTAGCCTTGCGCACGCAGCCAGCGCACCACGGTGTCGAACACGACCATCACACGCGCGTGACCGACATGACAGAAGTCGTATACCGTCATGCCGCATACGTACATGCGGACTTCGCCGGGATGGATGGGAACGAATTCCTGCTTGGTGCGACTCAGCGAATTATGGATGCGCAACATGGGCTTCGAGACATCAACGGTGACGGGCGCCGGATGACTGCTTCCCGGCACTGGGAAGCGATGGTCTCACAGCCTGCCCCGATCGAAACGCCGCTGCATGACGCTGGCGCGGGGCCCGCGGCGCGCCTGCCCGCTCCCGAGCGGGTGACCGATCGGCCAGGGTGCCGGCACCACCCCCGAGGGCCGGGTAGCTCACTCGATGGCGGAATAGTTTGTTCGGGGCGTTCGTTAAGGTTAAAATCGGGTCTCAATACAGTGAGATATGCGTGTTTTCTCGCAGAAAACTTTAAAAGAATCCAGTATAGCACGATGATTCATTCGAGCAGTTTCCTCGCGTCCGCGATTCTTGCCCTGCTGTGCACCTTCTCCGCGCATGCCGCCGACGACTATCAGGAGGCGAGGCGACTGCACGCCCAGGGCAACCTCGCGGGCGCCCTGGAACGGGTGGAGGCCCAGCTCACGCGGCAACCCCGCGACGCCAGGCTGCGCTTCCTCAAAGGGGTGATCCTGTCCGAGCAGGGCAGACAGCCCGAGGCGATCCGGGTGTTCACCGCACTGACCGAGGACTTCCCGGAGTTGCCCGAGCCCCATAACAATCTGGCGGTCCTCTACGCCGCCCAGGGCCAGGACGAGAAGGCGCGCCGCGCGCTGGAAACGGCCATCCGGACCCACCCGTCCTACGCCACCGCCCACGAGAACCTCGGGGACATCTACGCCAAGATGGCACGAGAGGCCTACGACAAGGCCTTGCAGCTCGATTCCAGCAACAGCACGGCACGGGTCAAGCTGGCCCTCATCAAGGACTTGTTCTCGCAACGGCCGGACGGGTCCCCCCCGCTGGTCCGGTCGACCGTGCCGGAACCGTCCTCGCCGCCAGGGCCGACCGTCCCACCAGTTGCCACCGCGGCGCCGCAGCGCCCATCCGCACCGGCAGAGCCCCCTCCCGCCTCGACCAGGCCGGCGCCGCCACCCGCGACGGTGGCCGCAGCCGGGCGCCCGGGGGCCGACCGGCCAGGCGCCGGCCGTGGCGAGGACGAGGCTGCCGACGAAGTGGTGCAGGCCTTGCAAAGCTGGGTCCGGGCATGGTCGGCCGGCGACGTGAAACAGTACCTCGGCCACTACGCGTCCGCCTTCCGCCCGCCCGGGGGTCAGAGCCGCGCCGCCTGGGAGGTCTCGCGGCGAGAACGGGTCGGCAAGGGCAAGGGCATTTCGGTGCAGATGCAGTCCCCCAGGGTCACGTTTGCCAGACCCGACGAAGCCGTCGTAACCTTCCGACAGATCTACAGATCGGCATCGCTCAACACCAGCGGCCGGAAACGTGTGACCATGATCCGCAGTGGTGGCCGCTGGCTGATCCTCAAGGAAGAAGTGGTGCGATGACGCAGCCTCCGCGCATGTTCTCCCGCCTGCTCGGCGCCGTGGCGCTGACCATGGCGGCGATCGCCCTCACTGCCGACACGTTGGCGATGAGCAGCAAGCCGGCGCACTCCACCCGGGCGGCGGAGCGCAAGCTGCGCAGTGCCGACGGCGTAGACGCGCTCGTGGCCGGCGTGCTGAAGGACATCGGTGAGCAACGTCTGGCCGCAGCCCACGAGCGTCTCGACCGGCTGATGGAGGCGGCGCCGAACTTCCGGCTCGCCCAGCTCATCAAGGGCGACCTTCTGGCGGCCCGGGTGCGCCCGCTTGACACGCTGGGGAGCGCCCCTGGCGGCCCCGAGGACCGGCTGTCGGACCTGCGCGACGAAGCCAGAGCGCGCCTGCAGCGTCAGGCGCTGGTGGTGCCCGGCGACCATCTGCCCGACCACTTGCTGCGCATGGCGCCGGACCAGAAATACGCCTTGCTCGTCGACACCAGCCGCTCGACCCTGTTCGTGTTCGAGAACCGCGACGGCGTGCCGCGCTACCGCGCCGACTACTACATCACCATCGGCCGCAACGGGGTCGACAAGGTGCGCGAAGGCGACAAGCGCACGCCGTTGGGCGTGTATCACGTGACCGCCAACCTGCCGCGCAGCAAACTTTCCGATTTCTACGGATCCGGCGCCTACCCCATCAGCTACCCCAACGAATGGGACCGCCAGAACGGCCGCAAGGGCCATGGCATCTGGCTGCACGGAACGCCCAGCGACACCTACAGCCGTCCGCCCCGGGCATCCGACGGGTGCGTGGTGCTGAGCAACCAGGACCTCGAGACCATCGGCCAGTTCCTGCAGGTGGGCGTCACGCCGGTGGTGATCGCGACCGACGTCAAGTGGCTCGAACCGGGCGATGCCCTGCGGGCACGCACCGAACTCGAGACGGCCGTCGACCGGTGGCGCCGCGACTGGGAGAGCCGCGACACCGAATCCTACCTGGCGCACTATGCCGCGGGCTTCTCCTCCGGAGCCGGCGGGCTGGCAGAGTGGGCGGCGCAGAAGCGCCAGGTCAACCGCGGCAAGGACTGGGTCAAGCTTCGCTTCGAGAACATGAGCCTGTTCCTCTATCCCGGCCAGTCGTCCATGGCGGTGGCGACCTTCACCCAGGACTACCGCAGCAGCAACCTGTCCAACGTCATGAAGAAGCGGGTCTACTGGATCCGCGAAGACGGGCGCTGGAAGATCATCCACGAGACCGCGGCCTGACAGCGCCAGCGGCCCCATCCGGAGACCACGCATGAAAGCGTTCCACATTCTCGCGGCCCTGTTCGCGCTCGTCCTGACCCACGCAGACAGTGCTCTGGCGCAAACGGTCGAGATGAAGACCAACCTGGGCACCGTGACCATAGAGCTGGCCGCCGACAAGGCGCCCGCGACGGTCGAGAACTTCCTCCGGTACGTGAAGGACGGCTTCTACCAGGGAACGATCTTCCACAGGGTGATTCCCGGTTTCATGATCCAGGGAGGCGGGTTCACCCCCGACTACGCTCAGAAGCCGACCCGCGATCCGGTGCGCAACGAGGCCAACAACGGCCTGCGCAACCTGACCGGCACCATCGCCATGGCGCGCACCAACAACCCACACTCCGCCACGGCACAATTCTTCATCAACGTGGTGGACAACGGCTTCCTGGACCACACCGCCCCCACCGGTCGCGGCTGGGGCTACTGCGTGTTCGGCCGGGTGACCAAGGGCATGGAGGTGGCACAGGCCATCACCGATCTGCCCACCGGCGCGGCCGGTCCCTTCCCCAGTGACGTGCCGCGCAAAGCCGTGGTGATCGAAGACATCCGCGTGGTCGGCGGTCAGTGAAACCCTGCGCCCTGGCAGGCGCGTTGGGCGCCGCCCCGGTCGCGCCTCCCCGAGAATCGACATGATCAGACTGAACACATCCCTGGGCGACATCACGCTCGAACTGGACGCCGACAAGGCCCCGCTGACGGTGGCCAGTTTCATCGAGTACGTCCAGGCGGGCCACTACGACAACACGATCTTCCATCGCGTGATCGACAACTTCATGATCCAGGGTGGAGGATTCGAGCCCGGGATGCAGCAGAAACCGACGCGCGCGCCGATCCGCAACGAGGCCGACAACGGCCTGCAGAACAAGGCCTACACGATCGCGATGGCGCGCACCCCGGATCCGCACTCGGCCTCCTCTCAGTTCTTCATCAACGTGCGTGACAACGACTTTCTGGACTTCCGCGCACCCACGCCCCAGGAGTACGGCTACTGCGTGTTCGGCCGGGTGGCCGGCGGTCAGGACGTGGTCGATCGCATCCGCAAGGTGACCACCGGTCGCAAGGGCATGCACAGCGACGTTCCCGTCGACGACGTCGTGATCCTCAAGGCCGAGGTCATCGACTGAGGCATTCAGGTGCGCCGGCCGATCCTGCCGCCACCCCTGCAATCAGGCTGGCCCGGCAGCCGCCGGAACGGATCGCCATGCATCACAGCCTTCTGATCAGCGATCTGCACCTCGGCGTCGACCGCCAGGACCTCGCGGCGACCCTGACCGCCTTTCTGGCAGGACCGGCCGTGCGGGCGCAGCAACTGTTCGTGCTCGGAGACCTGTTCGAGTTCTGGGTTGGCGACGATGCCCTGGCGGAGGGCTTCGCGGCCGCTGTCGCGACGGCCTTCCGCCGGCTTGTCGACGAGGGTGTGCCGGTGCATCTGATGCACGGCAACCGAGACTTCCTGCTCGGAGAGGCCTTTATCGCCCGCACCGGCATGTGCCTGCTGAGCGACCCCACAGTGCTGGACCTGCACGGCGTCCCGACGCTGTTGATGCACGGCGACACGCTGTGCACCGACGACGTTGCCTACCAGGCCTTCCGCCGCCACGTGCGCGATCCGGAAGTGCAACGCCAGTTCCTCGCACAGCCACTGGAGGCACGACGCCACCAGGTGGGCGAGGTGCGTGCCACCAGCGAGCGCGAGAAACTGGCGAAGTCCATGGAGATCATGGACGTGTCGCAGCCCGCCGTGGAGGCGGTGCTGCGCGCACACGGTTATCCCCGGCTCATCCATGGTCACACCCACCGGCCGGCGCGCCATGAGCACCGGCTGGATGCCAACCTGTGCGAGCGCTGGGTGCTGTCCGACTGGGACACAGGCCCGGAGGCGCTGCGCGTCGACGAGACCGGCTGCACCCGTATCCGGCTCTGAGGTTGCAGTCTTGTCCGCGTCCTGGCCATCGCGGGGTTGGCGGTGATGGGGACACGTGGCCTGTGCGATACCGACCAGACCGGTGCAGGACAGACGGGCGATCACCGTCGGGAATCAGCCGCGCTCCAGGCCCCGGCGCAGATCGGCCTGCAGATCGGCCAGAGACTCGAGTCCCACCGAGATCCGCAGCAAGCCCTCGCCGATGCCGGAGGCGGCACGCGCCTCGGCACTGAGGCGGCCATGAGTGGTACTCGCCGGGTGGGTGATGGTGCTCTTCGTGTCCCCGAGATTGGCGGTGATGGAGATCATCCGGGTCGCGTCGACCACGCGCCACGCCACCTCGCGACCACCGTGCACTTCGAAGGACACGACCGCGCCGCCGGCACGCTGCTGCGACATGGCCAGCGCGTGCTGCGGATGGGACTCGAGGCCGGGATGGTGGACCCGCGCCACGGCCGGACGGGTCTCGAGCCAGCGGGCCAGTGCCAGCGCGGTGGCGGACTGCGCCTGCATGCGCAAGGACAGCGTCTCCAGGCCCTTGAGGATCACCCAGGCATTGAAGGGACTCAGCGTGGCCCCGGCGTTGCGAAGAAAGGCGGTGAGCGGCTCCGCCACGACGTCCTTGCGGCCCAGCACGGCGCCGCCCATCACCCTGCCCTGCCCATCAAGGTATTTGGTGGCGGAGTGGATGACGATGTCGGCACCGAGCTCCAGAGGTCGCTGCAGCGCCGGTGAACAGAAGCAGTTGTCGACCACGAGACGAACACCCGAGGCCTGCGCCACCCTGGCCAGGGCCCGGATATCGCCCACCTCCATGAGCGGGTTGGACGGCGTCTCGACGAAGAACAGCCGGGTCTCGGGCCGCACCGCATCGGCCCAGGCCTCGGGGTCGGTGAGGGCAACGTAGGTGGTGGCGATGCCGAAGCGCGCCAGGAGGTTGTTGAACAGCTGAGTGGTGGCGCCAAACAGGCTGCGCGAGGCAACGATGTGATCACCGGAGCGCAGCAGGCCAAGGGTGCAGCCGAGAATGGCGGCCATGCCCGAGGCCGTGGCAACACAACACTCGGCACCCTCGAGCGCTGCCAGACGTTCCTCGAAGGCACGCACAGTCGGATTGGTGTAACGCGAGTAGACAAAGCCGTCGTCGCTGCCGGCAAAGCGGTCGGCCGCCTGGGCGGCGCTGTCGAAAACGAAGCTGGAAGTCAGGAACAGGGGCTCGGCGTGCTCGCCGAAGGGACTCCGGTGGATGCCGCTGCGAACAGCAAGCGTCTCGGCATCGTACGGTTTGTCGAAGGTCACAGATGACTCCGCGGAAATATGAAAAGGCTGTCCGGGGCAGGCGCTCGAACGGGTTTTCATCCGCGACGCTTTAGCCGGATTTCTAGCGCGCCCGCAAGCTGTTTCTCAAATCGGCGCGGCCATCACGGGAGACGGCAGACCAAAAGTGTAACTTCGCGCGGGATCCGTGTCACCCCGCCGTGGCCAGGTTGAGGTCCAGCTGGGTGTTGGCGAGCGCGCCGCGCCGCGACAGTGAATCGTCGTTGCGCTGGGCCTCGATGCCGGCCAGATACTCGGGCGTGACGTCTCCTGTCACGTAGCGCCCGCTGAAGCAGGAGGTCTCGAGATTGGTGACGGAAGGATTGACCGAACGAACCGCCGCCACCAGGGCGTCCAGATCCTGGTAGATGAGCCGATCGCAGCCGATCTCGCGCGCGATCGCGTCGCCGTCACGGCCACTGGCGATCAGCTCCTGGGCGCTGGGCATGTCGATACCGTAGACGTTGGGAAAGCGCACTGGCGGGGAAGCCGAGGCGAAGAACACCTTGTTGGCTCCCGACTCGCGCGCCATCTGCACGATCTCCCGGCTGGTCGTGCCGCGCACGATGGAATCGTCCACCAGCAGCACGTTCTTGCCGCGGAACTCGAGACCGATGGCATTGAGCTTCTGCCGCACCGACTTTTTCCGCACCGACTGACCAGGCATGATGAAGGTGCGCCCGATGTAGCGGTTCTTGATGAAGCCCTCGCGGTAGCTCAGGCCCAGCCGGCTGGCCAGCTCCATGGCCGCGGGCCGGCTTGAATCGGGAATGGGAATGACGACGTCGATGTCCAGATCGGCATGGTCTCGGCGGATCTTCTCCGCCAGACTCTCGCCCATGCGCAGGCGGGTCTCGTAAACCGAGATGCCGTCGATCACCGAATCGGGCCGCGCGAGGTAGACGTATTCGAAGATGCAGGGATTGAGCGACGGATTGTCAGCGCACTGGCGCGAGTGGAAATTGCCATCGAACTCGATGAGGATGGCCTCCCCGGGCATGACGTCGCGCAAGAGCCGGTAACCGAGGGTGTCCAGCGCGACGCTCTCCGAGGCCACCATGGTGTCGACACCGTGCTCGGTCTGGACCTGGCCCACCACCAGCGGCCGGATGCCATAGGGGTCGCGAAATGCCAGCAGGCCGTAGCCGGCGATGCTGGCCACCACGGCATAGGCGCCGCGGCAGCGCCGGTGGACGCCGGCGACGGCCGCGAAGATCGACTCTGGAGTGAGGCGAAACCCGCCGGCGCTGCGTTGCAGCTCGTGCGCCAGGACGTTGAGCAACACTTCCGAGTCCGAGTTGGTGTTGACGTGGCGCAGGTCCTCACGGAACAGGTCGCGCTTGAGCTGCTCGGCATTGGTGAGGTTGCCGTTGTGACCGAGCACGATACCGAAAGGCGAATTGACGTAGAACGGTTGCGACTCGGCGTCGTTGGAGGCCGAACCGGCGGTCGGGTAGCGGCAGTGAGCGATGCCGGCCGTGCCCTGCAGGTTGCGCATGTCGCGGGTCCGGAACACGTCGCGCACCAGACCACTGCCCTTGTGCATGTGGAAGGTGTCGCCCTCGCCGGTGACGATGCCCGCCGCATCCTGGCCACGGTGCTGCAGCACGAGCAGGCCGTCGTAGAGCAACTGGTTGACCGGAGTGCTCGCCACGACACCGAGAATTCCACACATGGTGACTAACTTCCTCCGCAGGACCCGCTCCCCGGGACTGCCGGGTCAGGGACGATCATATCGGATGTTCGACTTGACGGTGTCCGGCAACCAGGCGCGCGCCGAGAGCGCCAGTTGCTCGAATGGGGGCGAGAGCCAGGCGTTGCGCCAGCCCGGTGAAGCGGGTACAGCCGTCAAACCCGCCACCAGCACCCCGACGACGACGACCAGAGCTCCCCGGGCGAGACCGAACACTGCCCCCAGGGTGCGATCCATGGGGCGAAGCCCCGTGGCCTTCATGACCTCGCCCACCAGCAGCGCACCCATCCAGCACACCAGCACTGTGAGCACCACCACCAGGGAGAACGCCACCGCAAGACGCAGTTCCGCCGGTTGAAGCGCGACGGGGAAAAGTACCGCGACCGACTCGGCGAAGCGTCGCGCCAGGAAGAACGCGAGCAACCAGCCGGCGATGGAGAACACCTCCCTCACCAGCCCGCGCAACACGCCGAGCAGCACGGACACGCCGATGATGCCCAACACCGCGAGGTCGAACCAGGTCATCGCCCTGCCAGCGGGATAATCCTGGGATCCCCGCTCGCGAGCTTCGCCCCGAGCAACTTGTCGCGTGCCCTGACCGCGGCCTCGCGGCTCGGGTAGGGCCCGCCCCGCACCCGTACCGTGGCGCCTGTGGCTCCCTCGACGCCTTCGAGGTATCCCGACAGTCCCTCGGCGCGCATGCGATCAAGCAGCTGGCGGGCGTTGTCGCGGGACGAGAAAGCGCCGACCTGGATCACGAAGCTGCCACGTTCAACGTCGGCTGCGGCTTTCCCGGGCGGCTGGGTCGGGCCGGACGGTGAGACCTGGGCGCCCGCCCTGTCATCGGCGCGTGGGGAGGACCCCTGGGCATTTGTCGCAGTCGCCGGTGGCAGCGGCGCCGGTGCGGCGGCTGGGGGCGGGACAGCAGGAGCGGCCTCGGCGGGCTCGTCAATGGCCGCGCTGGATTGCGCAGCATCCGCCGCCGGCTTGTCGATCGGCGGCAGAGGCTCAGCCGTCACCGCCTGGGGCGGCAGGGCCTCACCCGGGAACTTCTGCTCGACGGGCGGAATGGGCGGAAGGATGACGTTGACGTCCTTCAGTGGGGGCGGAGGATCGTTGTCGACGAACCAGGGGAGGACCACCACGACCAGTGCGACCAGAAAGATCGCGCCCACGAGACGGCGACGCGCACGCTTTCGCAGCTTGAGTTCTTCGTCGGAGACGGCTTGCGGCTGGGGCATCAGTCAGCCGTCGGAAGCGCTCTGGTGGACAGTGCCTCGGCGACGGTCAGGAAGGAACCAAAGATAATGATTCTATCATCGAGCGCCGCGATCGCCCGGGCTGCGGCGATGGCTGCGGCAACGCTCTCATACCCGCTCACCTCGTCCAGCACCGTGGCGGCGTCGAGGGCGGCCTGCAGTTCCTCCACCGACGCACCGCGCGGGCCGGAAAGTGGCGCGAGGTGCCAGTGGTCCACCTGGGACTTCAGCTCGCGGACCACGCCAGCCATGTCCTTGTCGCGCAGCATCCCGAACACCGCATGGGTGCGGCCGGCGATCTCCATCGCCGCCAGCGCCTGGGCAAGGCAGCGCGCCGCGTGAGGGTTGTGGGCAACGTCGATCACGGTAACCGGACGCCCCGGCAACACTTGGAATCGCCCCGGCAATGCCACGGTGAGCAGCCCTTCTCGCAGCGCCCCGCTGCTCACAGGCAGGCGATCGCGCAGAGTGTCCAGGGCGCAGATCGCCGCCGCGGCATTGCCCATCTGGTAGGCACCGCGCAGGGCTGGATGGGGCAGCCCTGCACGCATGCCACCGGGACCTTCGTAGCGCCACTGACCGGCCTCGGACACGGCGCGGAAATCCGACCCCGCGAGCAGCAGTGTGGCGCCGATCGCGCGGGCATGGGCAAGCAGGGTGGTCGGTGCATCCGAGTCAGCCACAACGGCCGGACGGCCGCTGCGGAAGATGCCTGCCTTCTCGAAACCGATGCTCTCGCGCGTGGGACCGAGGTACTCGACGTGATCGATGCCCACCGAGGTCACGATGGCGCAGTCGGGGTCGAAGACGTTGACGGCGTCGAGCCGGCCACCCAGCCCGACCTCGAGGATGGCAACGTCGACGCGGCGGCGCACGAACTCGCGGACGGCGGCCAGGGTACCGAACTCGAAGTAGGTCAGTTCCACATCGCCGCGTGCAGTCTCCACTTCAGCGAAGCTTTTGCACAGGGCATCGTCGCCCAGCGGACGGCGCGCGATGCGCACCCGCTCGTTGTAGGCCAGCAGGTGGGGGCTGGTATAGCAGCCAACGACAAAGCCGGCGGCATCCAGCACGGCTTCGAGCATGGCGCACGTCGACCCCTTCCCATTGGTGCCACCTACGGTGATGACGGGAAAGTCCGGAGCGAGTCCGAGGCGGCGCGCCACCTCGCTCACCCGATCGAGACCGAGCCGGATGGCGCCGGGCTGGCGCCCCTCGATCAGCCGGAGCCAGCCGGCAAGATCGCATTCTTCACCGCGCGGCGTGGCCGGCGGCTTCCCGGCGCTCACGGGCGGACGGAAGGCTGGATGCGGCCGCTCATGCGCCCGGAGGGGACTGCCTGCCGAGCAGGGACAGCAGGTTGGCGATGCGGTCGCGCAACTCGCGCCTGTCGACGATCATGTCGATGGCGCCATGCTCGAGCAGGAATTCGGAGCGCTGGAAACCCTCCGGCAACGTCTGCCGCACGGTCTGCTCGATCACCCGCGGACCGGCAAAACCGACCAGGGCGTTCGGCTCGGCGATGACGACGTCGCCGATCATGGCGAAACTCGCGGACACGCCACCCATGGTCGGGTCGGTAAGCACGGAGATGAACGGCTGACCCGCCCTCCCGAGGCGGGTCAGCGCGGCCGTGGTCTTGGCCATCTGCATGAGAGACATGAGCCCCTCCTGCATGCGCGCGCCACCGCTGGCGCTGAAGCAGACGAAGGGCATACCCTGCTCCACCGCGGTCTGGACGGCACGCACGAAGCGCTCGCCCACCACCGACCCCATGGAGCCGCCGAGGAAACGGAACTCGAAGGCGACCGCCACCACCGGGATGTTGCGCAAGCTGCCCTGCATCGCCACCAGCGCATCCTCCTCGTCGGTCTCGGCCTGGGCCTGATGCAGGCGGTCGGAGTAGCGCTTGCTGTCGACGAACTTGAGGAAGTCCACCGGAACGACCTCGGCACCGATCTCGAAACGCCCCTCGGGATCGAGGAACTGGTCGAGGCGCTCGCGTCCGGTGAGACGCATGTGGTGGCCACACTTCGGACAGACACAGAGGTTCTTTTCGAGGTCGGCCCGGTACAGGACCGTCTCGCAGACTTCGCATTTGCTCCAGAGGCCCTCGGGGACGGCTTTGCGCGCAGCGCCGGCATTGCGCTTGATCTTGGGCGGCAGCAGCTTCTGCAACCAGCTCATGTCAACGCCTCCTGGAATCGGTACCGACGTGCCGGACCGGCGGCAGGGCAAGCGGATGCTCAGGCATCCATGGCCTCGCGGATGGAACTCACGAGCGCACCCAGATTCGCGACCACCTGGTCACGGGGAGAGGACTCGATTTCCTGCACCAGACGGCTGCCGATGACCACCGCGTCGGACACGCCGGCCACGGCGCGAGCGGTGGCGCCGTCGCGGATGCCAAACCCCACGCCGATCGGCAGATCGACGTGTCGCCGGATGGCCGGCACCTTGGCCGCCACTTCGTCCAGGTCCAGGTGGGCCGCTCCGGTGACGCCCTTGAGCGACACGTAATAGACGTAGCCGCTTGCCAGCCTGGCGACGTGGTGCATGCGTGCGTCCTCGGTAGTCGGAGACAGCAGGAAGATGGAGTCGATGTCGCACCGGCGAAGGCAGGCGGTCAGATCGGCGCTCTCCTCTGGCGGGTAGTCCACCACCAGCACACCGTCGACACCGGCGCTCCGGGCAGCCTCCGCGAAGGCCTGATAGCCCATGGCCTCGATCGGGTTGGCGTAGCCCATGAGCACCACAGGGGTGGTGGCATCGGTGGAGCGAAAATCGGTGACCATGCGCAGCACGTCGGCCAGCGAGGTGCCG